>NZ_JAWJBT010000028.1:0-48280 GCF_046536035.1 Halomonas sp. SIMBA_159 | reverse complement strand
CGCTAGGAGGTCTTACTCCCAGCGTCTATGCGGCGAACAGTTAACCCCAAGTGTCTACAAAAATGGGGCCATACCATATTCGAGACGGGTGAACGCTCTTGCAACGCTTTTATATGCTATTGGGCAATGAAGAAGGTAGTGACATGGCAGTAGAAGTAACAGAGACCAGCACTGCCCACTGGTACGTTATTCAGTGCAAAGGCAGCGAATCTTTTCGCGCAGCGGAGCATCTTTCGAACCAAGGTTACGAGGTGTTTCATCCGGTGCTGGATGTGAAACGCAAACGGCAAGGGAAGCTCACCACCGTCACTGAGCCACTGTTCCCCTACTACCTATTTATCTGCTTAGACCAAGTCGTCAGCAACTGGCGACCCATCCGCTCCACCCGGGGCGTACTGCGCCTACTCACCTTCGGCAACACTCCCATCGCCGTGCCCGACGCACTCGTAGAGACCCTCCGCGCCCAACCCCACCGCCAAGAAGGTAGCCACAGCTACTTCACCGCCGGAGAAAAAGTCACCATCACCGTCGGCCCCTTCAAAGACCTAGAAGCTATTTTCACCCGCTGCAAAGGCGAAGAGCGCGCCATCGTGCTACTCAACGTCCTCCAGCGCCCACAACACGTTGAGCTTTCCGTAGAGAGCTTGGAGAAGCAGTGATGGCGGCAACGCGCTCTGCCCACACGAAGCCACCCTTATAATTAATGAGACACCGATGCGGAGGTATCAGTTATTAAAGTCGAGCAGGATGTTTCCCTGACATAAATAAACTTTAGCTATCTCTTCACAATCAGCAGGTGCCGCAGGATGAATTGAATAACTAATGTCCTCATTCATACCAAAAGTATATAGTACTCGATTAGTCCATCGCCAATCATTATTAACAATCTGCGGAACTAGCACATCGATGATAGCACTAGCGTTAGTGACACTATTCGTAAGAGGCGCGTAGGGGATTTTTGATACAATGAGTAGCTCATTAGCTTCAGTCTCTCTATGCAACTGATTTATTTCTTGCACGGCCTGCGCTATCCAAAAATTCTCGAAGTCTTTTTGGGCTGACAGAGCGTTTCCATACACGACACTTGTTTTAAATGCATAAAAAATAAAAACAGCAACCGACACCAATAAAGCCCGTCGCACCCAGCTTGAAGTACAGAGTTGATAACAAATAGCAGCTGTTAGAGAAACATAAACCCCAGCCGCAACGAGTATTCTAGGATAAACCCTGACATTCTCTAACAACACTACTGGACCAAAAACAGCCAGTAGTGCAGCAAAATTAAAAGCACAAAAAAGAACTGCATACCACACACCCCATTGCTCATTAAGCTGTCGACAACTAACTACCAGGGCAACAAAAGATAGCAGCAGAGCAATAATCAACCAGATGCCTGCATCCACACCTAGCCATTCATGAGCATGTTGAAATATCAGGTGAAAGTTTTCGAAAACTTTTGGATAAAGCTGACTTACTTCAATAGTAGAAGAGCGCTCATTGCTGTAGTCTCCTCCGGAAAGAAGCTGCAAACTAACCCTATACAATACAAATGCCAAGCATGCCGAAATAAAACCTGATATAAAAACAAATAGCGACCTTCTCACATCTTCCTTAAAAAGGAGATAAGAAGACATTAAGCTTAGCGAAACCAAAAATACATTTAATGAAATTTGGTATGCATGCAATGATAAAAAAACCAACACAGAAGAAATCAAAAAAGAAGACAAATCTCGGCTTTTGTTAGTAGATAAAAGCATTACAGCAAAAAGAGAAAAAGCAACGCTGGCAGTCATCGCCACTGAATCAAATACGTAAGATATATTTTCTAGAAAAAAGTGATTCGCAAAAACTGGAAGCAATAAAATTACCGCAGCCAGCCTATTCATGCATAGCTTAAAACCTATGAAAGAAGTAACCAAAGCCATTATCACTAATGACAGTAGCTGTGGAATCGGCCAAACATCCAAAACCCTGCCATCTATTGTAAAAAGATTAATAAGATAATACGTGAAATATCTACCATCCACATCCCAATACAAATACCCAAAAAAAGCACGGTGGCGATCATCAACGTACAGATAATGAGCACTTATAATTGCAATAAAAAACAAAGAATAGCATAGCAAAAAAGCATAAAAAGTCGCTTTATGCTGCTTCCAAAATACAGAATCAACCATTATCACTTCCTTCACTAAACTCTTCTACTATATAAACTGGCCGCTGTTTAGACTCAATATAAAGCCGCCCTAAATACTCACCTAGAATGCCCGTTGAAATTAGCTGAACAGAGCCAAAAAACAGAATGGCAGACATCAAAGATGCATAGCCAGGCCAGTCGACTCCAAACGCTATCGTTCTAAAAATGATGAAAAGCATATACAGTAAACTGATGCTAGCGATGACTGCGCCAATATATGACCAAACTCTCAAAGGCCATGTTGAAAAACCCGTTAGCCCATCTAAAGCAAAATTCCATAACTTCCAAGCATTCCATTTTGTGTTACCAGCAAACCGGCCAGGACGGTTATACTCTACACCGATGGATGTAAAACCAGGCCAAGCAAACATACCTTTCATAAACCGATTGCGTTCTGGCATTTTCTGCAAGGCTTCTACAACTTTACGATCAATAAGGCGAAAGTCACCTGCATTGTGTGGAATTTCCGTATGAGACAGCCAATTAAAAACCCGATAAAACATACCAGCTGAAGCACGCTTTCCCTTGGTATCCTCTTCCCTAGAAGTTCTTAAACCAAAAACGGTGTCATAACCTTCTAGCCAAAGGCGGTGGAATTCGAGGATTAATTCAGGTGGGTCTTGCAAATCAACATCCATGGGCACAACCGCATCGCCGCGTGCGTAGTCAAACCCAGCTGTCATGGCGGCTTCTTTGCCGAAGTTTCTAGCTAATTTCACATATCCTACACGACTATCGTTTTCTTGCAGCTCACGAATAACATCAACAGTTTTGTCAGTAGAGCCGTCATCTATGAATATAATTTCTAATTTAGCTTCTAAACTAGACAGCTTATCATTGATTGCGCTTATAAACGGCCGTATCGATTCTTCCTCATTAAGCACTGGCACAATCAAAGAAACCAAATCACCTCGTTCTTTCTTAACATTTTCCATTTGTCTATACCCTCCCGTTGAACGCCCATAAAGATGATGCCAAGTATGTAATCACCGGCACACTTAGCGTAGCGATAGTTAGTGAGACCATATCTCTCAATCCGAAAAAAAGCAAAATAGATAATATAAAATTGTTTATTAAAAAACCACTTATAGCCACAACAAAGAACTTCCACATAACGCCATCAACTTTAAAAGTCAAATATCGATGACCATAAAAAGAGAAAAAGAAAGCAAGTAGAAATGCAACCGTATTAGCTAAATAGGGTGATGTATCGAAAAACCACAACATAGTGTTAGCAACAAATAAATGCACAACAGTGGCAATTAAACCCACTAACAAAAACCTAAACGGCTTTAAAGCATCTTTGTTTAAAAGCTCAAAAACACGGTTCATACAACACCTCACTCCCGAAAGCCAATTTTTGCATTGATTTATCAACTGTCAAAATAATCACTTACTTTTCGCCTATACCAGTACATTCTGAAAATATTCACCACCCCTAAAACTAAAGGCAGTGTATATACTGCATAAACTTCTAGCAGGCCCAGATCAAAGAAACCAACTAAAACAAATGACGTGACTACCAACGCAAAAATAAATAAATTGAAGTAAAATGCCAGACGCTCATAACCACATAAATTCACCATAACAGACTCAACAACCCCAAATTGAGCAGAGGCTATATAAAACCCTAGCGTAATAACAAAAAGGCCTGCCGCCACGTAATTGACTATATCATCTAAGAAAAATAGATACATGTAGATAAAAACCGTCAAGACAGGAAATAAGATAGCAATAATCTTTTTTACCTTCTTCCTCAAGCTAAAAATCAATAGCTCATCAGCTTTAGTCTCGCTGATCATCTTGGACAATTGCGCCATTGCGTTATTAACGACCCCTCTAGGAACTGCAGCCACAGAACTAAAAACAAGAGCCGCAATGGAAGCTACAATGGCAATTTCCTCGCCACCTGTCGCAGCAAACAACGAAGGTAAAATAAAGCTAACCCCTCCGCTGGCTGCATTTGAGAATCCAATAATCAAACTTGAAGCAATATCATTATTTTTTAAAAGAAAAAAGCTAACGCGTGTGTATGAATCGTATGAACCTACACCTCTCCAACACAGTATAAAGGCACAGGCTAAGAAATAAGAAAATGACAACAACAAGAACAAAGCTGCACTATCAACCTCGATACCCATTACAAATAAAGAAAAGTAAAGAGCTAAAAAAGCCACACCCACCAGCACATCATTAACTAAAAGCTTAAAAAAGTCTTTCTTAAAAATTAGATAATTTCTGAACACTTGGTAAACAGAAGAAACAACCGTTAACAACAACACCTGCTTTAAGTCAGGAACCAAAAGGAAAAAAGAAGCAACATAAATACTAATACCTGATATCAACCCACCAACAAAAATGGAAGAAGAGCCATAACTAAAAAGGACACCAACATCTTCTCTTACGGCCATCTCTTTAACTAACACAGTAGAAAAACCGACACCACAAATCATAATAAAAAACGACACTAAAGCATACTGCGTCGAGAATAATACGGCTTCCTCACCGGCTAATAAAAACATGGCAAAAGTAATCACGAAAACTCTAAACGCACCGGGTGTAGCAGCCGTAAGTATAGGCATGCAACGGGTAAGAAAGCTTGGCAGCTGTGCCATGTTTTGGCTCCACTACATTCATTAAATAGATAATTGTACTACCTAAATCATAGCCAAGTGAAATAAAACAATAATGTTGATGCGGCAGCAACCTTGACAGAGTCCCGCCAATAACATTACGTCAAGCGCCGTCTTTAATAGCGAAGATAACGGTCATCCATGGAGGAAGCTCGCCCTATTGTCTCTCAAATTAGGCCTTCATGGCTATTTTACAGGGCAGATTTCATCAGAAATCATAGACCATTTTGATCGGGTAGCTTTTCATAAACCAGCGCAACGAGCGGTGAAGAACCGACCAACGAACGACGCGAAACCCCAACCGAAGGTAAAACACGTAGGCACGAGGATTATCACTCCACACCTCTAGCGTCACTTGACGTATGCCCTGTGCCTTTATTAGGTCGAGCCAACTCAACATCAAGCAGCGTCCTACACCACAGCCTCTATAAGGCTCTTTGACGATAACGCGGTACGCATACGCCTCGAAACGCTGAAAGCGATAACTCATCACCTTATAAAGCAGAAAACGAAAGCACGCTTCGCCTACGCCAAAAACAGCGGCAAAGTCTCGATAGCTAGGATCATGTGGGCCGTCCCCCCTCATATAGAACTGCAAGTACCCTGCAATTTCGCTTCCAGAGCGAATAAATAGCGTGCGATTCCAGTTAACACTCGGAGTTAGCACCTGCTGCCGCCGGCTTGCTGGCCCTAGAATAGGCTTCCAAAAGGCAGGCGCACCGGAAGCGAAGCGCTGCTCTTCATCCGTCGTAAAAACACTGTATCGAGAGCAGGTCACGGTAAGCTCAGGCGGTACCATGCTGGCGCAAGAGGCAACGTTAGACGTCTGTTCGACGTGGAGAGGAGGGGCAGATAAAGGCAAGCAAATGTCCTTGTGTCACAGATTCAGACCGTGCTGCCCCTCCTTCCTGGGAAACAACACCACTGATAAGCACACAAAGTAAATCTAACCGCCTTTCCTGCATTAGAGGGCTACTAGTGTTCCAGCAATGTTACCTCATTAAAAATAATCAAAAAGTTGAAATTACAGTACGATATAAACGCTCTTTAATAATTATGATCGTCATGCCGCATGATAAAATAAGCACAAAAAAGCCACTCTTATCGAGTGGCTTGTGGCGTTTCCAGCAAAGGCAGCGCGTTAACTTCCCCACACCACAAAATACGGGTTCAGCTTCTCAGTAGGATTAGCGTAACTGAGCTGCTCGCCTTCCAAGGTTTCGACGCGTCCACCTGCATAACGCACAACCGCATGAGCGGCGCCGGTGTCCCAAAGGCAGGTAGGGCCTAAGCGCGGGTAAGCATCGGCTTTACCTTCGGCAATCAAGCAAAGCTTGAGCGAGCTGCCCATGGGGAGCATTTCATGTTCGCCTAATGTATCCAGCCAAGCCGCTAAATCTGGGCTGGGGTGGGAACGACTGCCCACGACGCGCCAGGTTGCGCCTTCAGCAGGCTTACCAGCCACTTGAATAGCATGACGCTGCCCATCTTCTTCAACCTTAAACGCGCCTAGCCCCTCAGCCGCCACGTAAGCGGTCCCCAATGCAGGGGCAGTGACCACACCGAGCATGGGTACACCGTTTTCAATCAGCGCGATATTTACGGTGAATTCACCGTTACGCTTAATAAACTCCTTGGTGCCATCGAGTGGGTCTACCAACCAATAACGGCCTTGAGCATCGACCCCCGAAAAGCCTTCCATGTCCTCTTCGGAAAGAATGGGCAGTTGTACCGGCAGCGCTTTCAAACCACGCACAATCACGTTATGAGCCGCTTGATCCGCTTCAGTTAGCGGGCTCTTATCTTCTTTCTCTTCGACGCTGAAGTCACGGGCATAAACGTTCATAATGGCATCGCCTGCCTCCCGCGCAATACGCTCTACCGCCTCCAACAGCACTTGATCGATCATCGCAGTCATCCCTTATAAAAGCTGTCATAAAAAACCGCCAACAACAGAGACATTCCCAGTAGTTGGCGGTATCACTCGATGGATTAGCTCTTATCAACCATCACTAATTAGCTGATAAGGCCACGCTCACGCAGTGCAACAATGACTGCATCGGCAGCTTCTTCGGCCTTCATCTCAGCGGTTTTCAAGTGAACATCCGGTGCTTGAGGCGCTTCATAGGCGGAATCAATACCAGTGAAGTTTTTCAGCTCACCGCGGCGTGCCTTTTTGTAGAGCCCTTTCGGGTCACGCGCTTCCACTACATCCAGCGGTGCATCCACGTAGATTTCGATAAACTCACCGTCTTCCAACAGATCACGCGCTAACTGGCGCTCGCTGCGAAAAGGTGAAATAAAGGCCGACATCACAATCAAGCCTGCATCGACCATCAGTTTGGCTGTTTCCGCCACGCGACGAACATTCTCAACGCGATCAGCATCGGTGAAGCCAAGGTCACGGTTCAAACCATGGCGAACGTTATCGCCATCCAGCAAATAAGTATGCTGGCCGTTACCAAACAGCTTCTTCTCCACCAAGTTAGCGATAGTCGATTTACCTGCGCCAGACAGGCCCGTGAACCATAAAACTGCAGGCTTTTGCCCTTTGGCCAAAGCACGCGCGTGCTTGTCGATATCCACATGCTGCATATGGATGTTCTGGCTGCGGCGCAGCGCGAAGTGCAGCATGCCAGCACCTACCGTATTGTTGGTCATACGGTCGATGAGGATGAAGCCACCGGTATCCTGGTTATCTTTATACGCATCAAACGCAACGGCGCGGTTCAAGCTAATCGTACAAACGCCAATCCCATTCAAGTCCAGCTGTTTGCCTGCCGTATGCTCAAGCGTATTCACGTTCACTTGGTACTTAATATCAGTCACGGTAGCGGTGACCATCTGAGTACCCAGCTTCATCAGGTAAGGGCGGCCCGGCAGCAGCGGTGCTTCATGCATCCATACCAGCGTGGTTTCAAACTGGTCGGCGGTGTGTGCGGGCTGGTCGACGCCAGAAATAATATCGCCACGGGAAATATCGATCTCGTCATCCAGCAGCAGCGTGATAGATTGCCCCGCGACCGCCTCCTCCAAGTCGCCATCGAACGTATAGATGCGCGATACCGTGCTGGCCTTACCCGAGGGCTGGACGCGGATTTGATCTCCAGGCCGCACAACGCCGCTGGCAACCATGCCGGTAAAACCACGGAAATCGAGATTCGGACGGTTGACCCACTGCACGGGCATCCGGAACGGAGAGCGCTGCAGGCGCTCGTCGTCTACCTCGACGGTTTCCAGGTAGCCCATTAGTGTGGTGCCGTGATACCAGGGCATCTTCGCGCTGTGCTCAATCACATTATCGCCCTTCAATGCCGACATCGGAATGAAGGTGATGTTTTCTAAGCCCAACTGCTTGGCGAAAGCGCGGTACTCATCAACGATTTGGTCATAGCGAGCTTTAGAGAAATCCACCAAATCCATTTTGTTGATAGCGACGATAATGTGGCGCGTCCCCATCAGCGACATCAAAAAGCTATGACGGCGAGTCTGCGTCAAAATACCGTGGCGTGCGTCCACCATCAGAATCGCTGCATCGGCAGTAGAAGCACCGGTCACCATATTGCGGGTGTACTGCTCGTGCCCTGGTGTATCCGCCACGATGAACTTGCGTTTCTCGGTGGAAAAGAAGCGATACGCCACATCAATGGTAATGCCCTGCTCACGCTCGGCGGCCAAGCCATCAACCAGCAGCGCAAAATCCATCTCGCCGCCCTGAGTCCCGTACTTTTTGGAATCAGCTTCAATGGCAGCAAGCTGGTCTTCGAACAGCAGCTTGGACTCAAACAGCAAACGGCCAATCAGCGTACTTTTACCGTCGTCCACGCTCCCGCAGGTGATGAAGCGCAGCAAGCCTTTATGCTCGTGGGACTTCAGGTATCCCTCGATATCTTCTGCAATCAGATCGGATGAGTGCGACATTAGAAGTACCCCTCTTGCTTCTTCTTCTCCATGGAGGCCGCGCTGTCGTGGTCAATCACACGGCCCTGGCGCTCGGATGTCTTGGTCAATAGCATCTCTTGAATGATCGCGGGCAGCGTGTCGGCTTCAGACTCCACAGCACCGGTCAGCGGGTAGCAGCCCAATGTGCGGAAACGCACCTTACGCATCATGGGCACTTCACCCGGCTCCAGTGGCATACGCTCGTCATCGACCATGATCAGCGCACCGTCACGCTCTACCACGGGGCGCTCAGCTGAGTAGTAAAGCGGTACGATGGGAATATTCTGTAGGTGGATGTACTGCCAAATATCCAGCTCGGTCCAGTTAGAGATCGGAAATACCCGAATAGACTCTTTGGGGTGCTTACGAGTGTTGTAAAGTTTCCACAGCTCAGGGCGCTGGTTTTTCGGGTCCCAGCGGTGCTGCGCGGTACGGAATGAGAACACGCGCTCTTTAGCACGAGACTTCTCTTCATCGCGCCGTGCACCACCAAATGCCGCATCGAAACCGTACTTGTCCAACGCCTGCTTCAAGCCCTCTGTTTTCATCACATCGGTATGAATAGCCGAACCGTGGGTGAAGGGGTTGATATCTTTCTCAACCCCTTCTGGGTTGATATGCACGATCAATTCCATGCCGATCTCTTCGGCCATCTTGTCGCGGAATTCATACATCGCCTGAAATTTCCAGCGCGTATCCACGTGTAAAAGCGGGAAAGGGGGCGGCGACGGGGCAAAGGCCTTTCGCGCCAGATGCAGCATTACCGCTGAGTCTTTACCGACGGAATAGAGCATCACCGGGTTTTCAGTCTCGGCGACCACTTCGCGCATGATCTGGATGCTTTCCGCTTCCAGCCGCTGTAAATGGGTGAGTGATGTCATCATCTTTCCCAACGTTGTGTGAAAAAATTGTTTTCAAGTGGCCGCAGACGGCGCTGCCTTGAAAACCTGCTAATACAGAGCAAACCTTAGCGGTGCTCCAAACCTAAATCCGCAGGAACCGCCACTAACGTTAAATTCGCTTGGCTACCAAGCCACTCCGTGAATTCCTGGCTAGCCGAAAACATTGCCCCATGAAACACCAAGACCGCTGGCTGAGGGAGCATCTTCAAAACCGAACTGTAATCGAAGGCAGTGGGAGGATGCTCAAAACAACGCATGTAGAGTTTGCCGCGCACACCATGGAGATACATCTGATAAATGTCACGGTGAGCGTGGGCCACACGCCGAACGCCGCCCTGCCATCGCTGCTCTGCACCCGGGCAGAGAGCGAGCGCTGGCGTGACCGTTTTATCGAACCACCGCCCTGCACGAGTGCGCTTTTTTGCTAATGCGTTCAACGCCCAGGGCTCGTGCTTTAGCCCTTCTGTTTCCCACCAATGCTCGATGGCACGTTGGGTTAAGCGAATTTCTAAACGTTCACTCACCAAATCAGCCAGCGCGGCACTGCTCCAGCCTGGCAGCTCCTGAGGTGCTGAACCATAAAGCGCTTCCCAAAGCAAAGCTTGCGCTGCAGCGCTCAATATATTGCCTTGCCCCTTCGAGCGGCCACGCGATTTCACAGGCACGGCCGCCCAGCCACCTTCACGGAAAGCTTTCCAGGCCGCCGATACCGTTGGAGCAGATAGCCCTGTTTGTTGGCTTGCCACTGCGACCGTATGACCATCTAAGCGTAGTCTAACAGCGCGTTTTCGACGCTCGCTTAGAGCCTCAGGCGATAAATGTTTAGCGCTCAATTTTAAATATAACCTTTTGTTTTAAAAAAAAAATTAAGAAACCGATAACACTATAGACGGTAATTATTAGACACCATCATAAAAGCCTGCGTAAAATCCAGCAAGTACACATTTATTTTCTATTGACATAAGGACCCCACATGACCCCCTGGGCCGTCTTGTTATCCATCACGTTATTATTAGTTTTACTGATCAGCGGCAAGGTAAAGCCTGCCATTGCATTTTTGACGCTGGCAGGCGGCTACCTTTTGGTGGGGTTTATCGATACAAGTACCTTACTGGTGCAGTACACTAACCCAGCGCTGGCCACCCTGCTGCTGCTTTTGCTGGTCTCGCTCGCGCTGGAGCGCTCGCCGTTATTGGACTGGCTGTCTCAACATTTATTAAAAGGCCACCCGAAGCTCGCGACCGCAAGGCTCATGGGCAGTACCGCCGTGCTATCGGCTTTTTTGAACAATACCGCCGTTGTGGCCGCCTTTTTAGGGGCCATTACGCGCCAGCAAGGCATTGCCCCTTCTCGGCTATTGATTCCGCTCTCTTACGCCTCAATTCTTGGCGGTATTACTACGCTAGTAGGCACCTCTACCAACCTCGTCGTGAACTCTTTCAACCTGAACGCCAGCGGCAGTGAGCTGGGCATGTTCCAATTTAGCCTAGTGGGCATCCCTGTTGCCTTAGTCACTCTCTCCGTGCTGCTATGGCGCGCCAATGCGCTCCCCCACCATCGCCTGGAAGATACCGAAGAGAAACTCTCTTATTTTCTTGCTGCCGATGTAGAAGCCGAGTCACCCATGATTGGCAAAAGCATTGAAGAAAACGGCCTACGCAGCTTGGATGGCCTGTACCTGCTGGAGATAGAGCGAAAAGGGCGCCTGATTAGCCCAGTAGCGCCCGATGAGCAACTTCAAGCAGACGACACGCTGGTGTTTACAGGTGAAGTAAGTAAAGTGCAGGCACTGCAGCGCTTCCCTGGGCTCAACCTCTTCGGGCACCAAGCCGATAACCTACTGGCTACCAACCTAGTTGAAGTGGTGATTTCTCATGAATCAGAACTGGCCAGTAAGACCCTGCAAGATGTCGATTTCCGCAGCATGTTCAGCGCAGGCGTGGTAGGCATTCGCCGGGGAGATAAACGTTTAGAAGGGCAACTGGGCAAGATTCCACTAAGGGTGGGCGACTGTTTACTGTTGGCAGTGAGCGCTGATTTCCGACAGCACCGTAACCTAGACCGTAACTTCCACCTGTTGAGCGGCAGCTTTACGCGACCACAGCTTAGCCGCAAAGAGAGCCTGATCACTTTAGGCGGCTTTGCGGGAGTGATCACTTTAGCTGCGGCCAACTGGCTACCGCTGTTTCACGGCTTACTCATTCTATTGGGCGCACTCCTGCTGCTGAACGTCATTAGCATGGCCGAACTTCGCAGGCGGTTCCCTTTCGAGCTGTGGCTCATCATTGGTTCCGCCCTTGCCATCGCCCAAGCGCTGGAAAATTCCGGCGCGGCTGCATTACTCGCCAGCGGTATGCAAGCCATGTTCAGCGGCTATGGCATTTATGCCGCGTTTATCGGCTGCTATTTACTGACGTTAGTCCTCACGGAAACGGTCACCAACAACGCCGCCGCCGCGCTGGCCTTTCCCATTGCATGGAGCACAGCACACGCGTTTGGGGCCGACCCGCTGCCTTTTGTCATGGCCGTTGCCTACGGTGCGAGTGCTTGCTTCCTGATTCCGTTTGGCTACCAAACCCACCTCATGGTGTATTCACCCGGGCGCTACAAAATCACCGACTTTTTTAAGATCGGTTTGCCCGTTAGCCTCACCTATTCAGCGGCAGTGCTGCTAATTACGCCGCTAGTATTCCCCTTTTAGTGATGGATAGATTTTTACAAAAAAGCCGCTGCAGCGAGAGCTGAGCGGCTTTTTTGATGCTTGGAGTTGCGTTATACGTCGTAACCCGCCTCGCGGGCAAGCGTAGTATTGGCCTGCAGCCAGCCTTCAATATGCCCGCAATCAAAGGTGCGGCCATGCATGCGGAATGCTTGCACGGTTTGGCCTTCCTGCATCAAGCGGTCGATAGCATCGGTCAGCTGAATTTCGTTGCCTGCACCCGGTGCCTGGTCGCGTAGTAGCTCCATAATGCGGTACGGCAGCACATAGCGGCCAATCACGGAAAGGCGCGAAGGTGCTTCTTCCGGCTTAGGCTTTTCCACCACGCCGCGCATGGTGGCACTTTCACCCGCCGCTGGCTCGTCGCAATCCACAATACCGTAACGGTAAACGTCTTCTTGCGGTACCGCTTCTACCATGATTTGGGAGGCATCGTTTGCATTCCAACGCTCTACCATACTGCCTAAATCACAAGCGGTGCTGCCTAACTGCGGTTTTACCAACACGTCCGGAAGGATAACGGCGAATGGCTCATCTTTATCTAACAGGTGGGCTGCACAGAAAATCGCATGGCCTAACCCTTTTGCATTGGGCTGACGAACGCTGGTCACTTTCAGTTGTTTCGGAGAAATTGCAGAAAGTGTTTCTAATAGCGCATCTTTACCCTTGCTGGCCAGTGAGTGCTCAAGCTCAAAATGAGCATCAAAATGGTCTTCGATGGCCGATTTTCCAGCACGTGTAACCAAAATAATTTCATTGATGCCAGCAGCCAGCGCTTCTTCTACAACATGCTGAATCAAAGGACGATCTACCACCGGCACCATCTCTTTAGGAATCGCCTTGCTGATCGGCAGCAGGCGCGTACCAAAACCGGCTACCGGAATAATCGCTTTGCGTACTTGAGTCATTAACCACTTCCTTTTTCATTACATTGCTGATGCCACTCATTTACTTTACGCAGCAGCTGAGCAGTACTGGGATCTTCTACATTGTCGTGTTGAGCCGGTTGCCCCACCAGCGTTTGGTAAAGGCTACTGGCTAATTGCTTTCCTAGCTCAACACCTGGCTGATCAAACGGATTAATGTTCCACAACACCGATTGTACAAATACTTTATGCTCATAAAGCGCCAGAAGCGCGCCTATCGACCACGCATCGAGCGATTTCAATAGTATAACCGAGTTAGGCTGATTACCCCGGTAGCCCTGGGCCATGTAACCCCTTAGCGCAGCAGGAATCGCATCATCCCCCAGTGCAAACAGCTGTGCTTGAGCTAGGCAGTTAGCCAAGGTCAATGCCTCCTGCTCTTTGAGCGCCGTATTGACATGGTCAAATCGAGTACCTAAACGACCCACCACCGCGACAAAATCAGCGCTAACGGTGTGCCCGCCTTGGTGTAACAACTGATAAAACGCATGCTGTGCGTTTGGCCCCACATCGCCCCACAAAATAGGGCAAGTGGCATGGTTAATCGAGCGGCCATCCAAGCCAACGCTTTTACCGTTTGACTCCATCTCTAGCTGCTGTAAATACGCCGCCAGGCTTTTCAGGCGGCCGTCGTAAGGCAGCACCGCATGGGTAGGAATATTTAAAAACTGGCAATTCCACGCACCCACTAACGCCATTAATGCAGGCAAATTTTCTGTCAGAGGGGTTGCCATAAAATGTTGGTCCATGGCGTGCGCGCCATCTAATAGAGCATCAAAATGCTCCATACCCAGCTGCATGGCAACACTGACGCCAATGGGTGACCACAATGAAAACCGACCGCCAATCCACTCTTTGAATTCCAGTTGATGCGTCAGGGGAATGCCAAACTCAGTCATTTTATCGGGTTTAGATGACACCCCCAGCAGTTGATAGCGGCGAATGGTCTCTTCTTCGACTTCGAGCGCATCGCTAAGCCACAACAGTGCCGTACGCGCATTGAACTGCGTATCGGCCGTGGTGAAGGATTTAGACGCCAACACCAGCAAGGTCGTGGCCGGATTAAGAGTCTCCATCAAGGGGAGTAACTGCGAGCCATCCATGGTCGAGACATAATGCACACCGATTTTTACCCGGCTAGGGCAGTCCGCCAGTGACTCACTCACCAATTTAGGGCCTAAATCCGAACCGCCTACACCGATATGCACAATGTCAGTGATCGCTTGCCCGGTGGCACCAAACCACTCGCCTTGGTGTACCCGATGTACTAAGTTCGCCATTTTGGCACGCTGCTGCTGGCAAAATTCCGCCGCTGCTTCCATCCCTTCGGGCGCTAACTTATTAGCTGGCCAGCGGGCCGCCATGTGCAGTGCCGGGCGTTTCTCTGAAGGGTTCACCACAGCGCCCACAAACAGTGCTTGGCGTTTCGTCTCAAGGCCACAGCTATGGGCCCACTCCACCAGTAAAGAGAGGGTTTCCTGCGTTAAACGCTGTTTGCTGAAATCGATATGCAGTGAGCCAAACGTATACGCCAACGATGCAGCGCGCTGCTGAGCGACATTGCCGTTGTCTAACAAGTCACTGAGGGATTGAGCCTGCAGGTGTTCCGCATGAGCGGCTAACGCGTTAAGGGGCGTATAAACCCGATGATGCAGGGCTGATAACGATGTATCCATGTGTCTTCCTTGATATAGCAAAAGGCGACGTAACCTCATCTGACCATGCAAGCATCACGCCAGCCCACTTCTCTATATTAATCGTAACCACTTACAGCTATATAACAACGGCAGCCAGGGCGGCAAAAACCGCCCTTCTACTGCTCTTCGTTAACCTTTCAATACACTTGAGAGAAGCGTAGTCGCACTTTCGATCAGATCTTCCAAATGTTGCGGTCCTTTGAAACTTTCCGCGTACACTTTGTAGAGCGATTCAGTACCGCTGGGGCGTGCGGCGAACCAACCGTTTTCAGTAGTCACCTTCAACCCACCGATGGCCGCTTGATTGCCCGGCGCTTTTACCAACACAGCGGTGATGGGGTCGCCTGCCAAGGTGGTGTCGGTGATACTCTCGGCGGTGAGGTTTTTGAACGCGGCTTTTTCTTCGGCGGTGCAGGCGGTATCTACCCGTTTGTAAAACGGCTCGCCAAAGCGTTCGGTGAGGATTTGGTAATACTCGCTAGGCGTTTTACCGGTAACGGCCATGATTTCAGCGGCCAGCAAGCACAGCGCGATACCGTCTTTATCGGTCGACCACGCTTTCCCTTCTTGAGTAAGTAGGCTCGCTCCAGCGCTCTCTTCACCACCAAAGGCTAACCAGCCTTCATGCAGGCCATCCACGAACCACTTGAAACCGACAGGTACTTCAAACAGCTCACGGTTGTGCGAAGCCACGACGCGATCGATCATCGACGAAGAGACCAGCGTTTTACCGATTTTCAGCGAATCGCTCCACTGCGGGCGATGGCTTATCAGGTAATCCACGCACACCGCCAAGAAGTGGTTCGGATTCATCAACCCGTTGGCGTCCACAATACCGTGGCGGTCGGCGTCTGGGTCGTTGCCAAAAGCGATATCGAAGCGGTCTTTAATCTTTAGCAGGTTCGACATGGCATCCGCGCTGGAGCAATCCATGCGGATCTTGCCATCGTGATCGGGCGGCATAAAGCTGAAGCTGTCATCAATGGTGGTGTTCACGACTTCCAGGTTCAGACCGAAATGCTCACCAATCGCCTGCCAAACGGGCAGCGCCGTGCCGCCCATCGGGTCCACGCCCAGCGTTAAGTTGGCTTTTTGAATCGCCGCCATATCCACCACGTGACCCAACTGCGCTACGTAATGCGCGGTGTAGTCATACTCCTGGGCGTGGGCAAGCGCCTCTTCTAACGGCACTAACGCAATATCGCTTAGCTGACGAAGCAGGTACGCATTGGCGCGCAGCTCAATCCATTGGGTCGCTTCGGTATCTGCTGGGCCACCGTGATGGAGGTTGTACTTAATACCGCCATCTTCTGGCGGGTTATGGGATGGCGTAATAATCAAGCCATCGGCTTTCGCGGCGGGCATTGCGTGGCGCTGCTGCGCGTTGTTCTGCAAAATTGCGTGGCTGACTAAAGGAGTTGCGGTGTAGCCATGGTCTTTTTCTACCATCACCGGCACTTTATTCGCCGCCAGCACCCTCAGCGCGCACTCCCAGGCGGGGCGTGAAAGCGCATGGGTATCCACGCCTAAAAACAGCGGGCCTTGGTAATCTTCTTCTTTGCGGTAATCCACTACCGCTTGAGTGATGGCGATAATATGCGCTTCGTTAAACGTACGCTCGGTGGCACGGCCACGGTGGCCTGAGGTGCCAAAAGCTACTCGCTCGCTAGCAATGCTGGCATCCGGAGTTTCATTAAAAAATGCCGCTACGATGGCTTCCATTTGCGTCTCCTTGCTCTGTTCGCCGTTTGGTCTTATGGATTAGTGAATGTGAGCAAGCTTTTTTTCCCATGCCCACGCATGGCGCACAATGGTCGCAAGGTCTGCATATTGAGGCTGCCAACCTAATGTTTTCTTTGCCAGCGTAGCATCGGCAACTAACCTAGCAGGGTCACCCGCACGCCGCTCGCCTTCCTCGACCACCAATTCGCAATCATCTTCCGCCACAACATCTTTCACAACGTCAATGACTTCTTGCACCGAATATCCTTGACCATTGCCTAGATTAAATCCAAGCGCACCAAACAACTCACCGGCTATCAACGCCTGTAAAGCTAACGCATGGGCGGAACACAAATCTTCAATATGAATATAGTCACGGATACAAGTGCCATCTTCAGTATCGTAATCTCGACCAAAGACGGTGATGGACTCACGTCTGCCGGAGGCTGCCTGCAAAATGAGCGGTATCAAGTGTGTTTCAGGGTCGTGGCACTCGCCTATGTCGCCTTCTGGATCTGCGCCGCACGCATTGAAGTAGCGCAAACAAATCGAGTTGACACCATAAGCAGTGGCGTAATCTTTCAGTAGCCGCTCAACCATTAACTTACTGGCACCGTAAGGGTTAATAGGCTGCTGCGGGTGCGCTTCATCAATCGGTACATACGCTGGCTCACCAAACGTCGCGGCAGTAGAAGAAAAAATGAAATTCTTCACGCCAAAACGAGCCATCACACCGAGCAAATTAAGCGTATTAGAAACGTTATTTCGATAGTACTTATCAGGCGCGTGAACAGACTCTCCTACCAAACTGCAAGCCGCAAAGTGCATAACACCGTCGAAATGGTGTGTGCGGAACAGCTGCTCTAAAAGCACTGTATCGGCTAAATCACCCACGACCAGCTCACCGAAGCGTGCTGACTCTCTAAAACCTGTCGTCAAATTATCGAGCACTACTACTGAGTGGCCACTACGATTGAGCTGTTTCACCATGTGGGAGCCAATGTAACCAGCTCCACCTACAACTAGAATATTCATACAGTACCTATGAGTTAACTTTTAACGACAGGTTTGGTAGCCAAGCGTTGTTTTAACGGCAAATATTGTAAAAAACCGTTAATCTCATCTTCAATCCAGTGCTGAGCAAAGGGCGGTAGTGCCATGTACGAGCATGCGCGCTGCTGCATCATTACATCAAGCTCTCGGAACACCTGTCCATCGATGGTGGGTTGGCTGCTCTCTTTGCCATAAACACTCAAGGTGACGTCACTTTCTGTTTTAAGCTGTGCCTGTTCATCTTCTAATGCGACGACAAGCAAGTTTCGTTTCCAACGTAGTGTATCTAGATGCTTTATGGATGAGCGACTAACAGCCATTGCCAGTACACCGGTATGCATACGCGCATTTAGGTGAGCCAAATCTGCTAGATAATAGTGCCAATCCAACGTGTTGTCGTTAGCAGGTATGACAGAAAAGGGATCATAGTACAGCGGTGTTCCAAGTGTTTTATTTAAAAAGTGATCTACGCCTTGTAGTACTGCAGTATCCTCATAAACAAAGACAATAACCTTGGAGTAAATTGATTTCAAAAAATCCCAATGGTTATGATTTTTAGCTAACAAACCCGGCCAACGAACACGTGCTTGACGATATTTCAGCATACGATTGAAGGTACGTATACTCCAATGCTGCTGTTCTAAAGTACTAACTAACTCTTTCACCAAAGGTACAGACACACGACTTAAATCACAGTGTCGATCCAACAACAAATGTAACACTTTGCTTTTCAGATAAAGATCGGCCATTAAATCATCATTAATGACCGTAGGCCCTTTGCGGTCGACCATAACAATATGGCAATCTGAGTTCCATCGTAAAACGTCAAGAAAACCAAGAGCGTTGTGGCCTAAAGAAAAAACGAGCGTTTTACCAGGGTTGGCGTAAGCAATATCACCTAATTGCAGATGCCACTTATGACGCATCAGCGCAACATCTGAGGCACCACCAATCAAGCCTTCAATATTCTCGTAACCCGCACCAACACGTTGAGTATCAAAAAGATCGCCATAAACAATGGTGTTCTCAAGGCGGTCGAGTTCAGCAAGCGCATGTGATTTGGCTTCTCGGTCAGAACCAATCAGCACCACCATCGGATTCGGAATACTCTTAATGTAATCAAAAGGGTTTTCTACGCTACCTACTAAGCTATGCCAGTGGTTAAGAGCAATATGCTTTTCTTGCAGCGAACTCTCTTTGAGATGTTGACGCACCCATTCTGATGATTCTAGCAAGCGTTCAAATTCGTCAATTTGCATTGGTGCAATTTGCGAAAGCTTGCTGCGAAGCTGAGTGGCACTATGACTCACCTTACGTACAAAAAAGCGATTTTCACCTAACAACTCTGCATAATCATCGTTATAATAAACCCGTGGTATACCCCAGCTATTAAACGTGTAACGCGTCATTAAGCGATCACTACGTTCAGCAGGCGGTACAAGATTTGCGACCATGGTTTGGAAGAACAGCTCGTCTGGCACCCAGGTACGGCGGTAAAACTTCTTTAAAATTGGCTTATTTTGATAAAGCGACCAAACTTTTTCCAGCGTGCTACGACGTAAACACCACCACTGCGAGCCCATATGAGCGGTATGCTTTAAAGGAGGTGTGCGCTTGATTTTTAACTTACGCTGAATTTTTAATGCCGTATCAAACAAAAAGGGCTGATAACGCCAGTTGAAAAAGTGAAACTTCGACCACCGCTGCTTCTGCAGGCCTGCCGTCACCCACGTGTATTTTTCAGCGTTGACAGCCTCAATATGATCTTTACCACTCTGTGCTAAAAATTGTTCAAGCAAGTGCACAGGCTTTGCAGGCATGCAAGAGCCTGAAATTAACATGAAATAGTCGCTATCAACATCATGCTGCTGTATGGCTTCCATGCAGTTAAGAGTCGCCTGAACAATCGACCACTCTCCCCACACTACTTTTACCCGCTTGGCAAAATGCACCTTGCCCGGCAACTGCTCTACACCCCACTGAGCCACCGCCGAAGGAAGGTCACCTTTAGCGGTCGCATCGTGATGTACATACACGTTACTACCGGCGCTAAGCAACGAGCAAAGTAAATCCTTTAACTGTTCCGGCTTCTCGTGGGCGAGCAGAATGAACGATACCTTCACTATCACCAACCTCCTAAATTAATAAGCCCGCGCTTTGCCAAGTCTTTCCATCCTTTGAAAGGCACAGAAACATGTTTATTGTATAGTACATCCTTATTATTAATAACATTACCATACTGCTTATACTCAGCAGAATCATTGTAATGCTGCTTAGCAACCATTTCTTGCTTCACTTTTTCATCTAATTGACTGATAAATTTAAAATGAAGCAACGCACCTGTCACCATACGTTCATCAACACATCTATTTAATCGCCTTGGCAACATCATGTGCATTGAAGAAATATACGCATAGTTCCACTTCCATTTCACCAACGGTACTTTATTGAGTGCAGGCGCTTGCGCAGGCGAATTTTTAGAAAAAACACGACGCCGCACCCCCCCTTGAACATAAAGATTACGATAGAAATGGCTATATTGTTTTGTATAACCAACGCCATCAAAATAAGGGCAAAAACCTAATGGATCTTTGCCTTCTTCATAATACGTTTCGGCGACGGGTCTATCACTGTACATATCTAGCATGATGGTGAAAAAAGAGTCTTGTTTAATAGACTCCATATACTGAGTCAGATCACGAAGATTTCTGCTTTCCATGTGTGGGTAGACAAAAAACTCGTCTGGATCGCAGGTAAAGCACCAGTGGCCACGGCCATACTTAAATAATAAGTAATTTAGCCAATGCATGCCAAAATTTGAATCCTTGTAACTACCATCTGTGTAGTAATAAGTAACATCAGGCTGGCTCGCTAAAAATGCCTCAGTATTATCCGTAGAACCGTTGTCAACAATAAAAAAATGGTTCACACCTAGCTGGCGATAAAAATCTAAGAAAAAAGCTAAACGATGCCCTTCGTTTTTCATTGTTGAGAATAATAAGATATCGTTTTTCGATATTACTTTGGACTTATCCCCCCTAAGAACAAGCTCTTTTCTTTTCTTAAAACTTGTATGCAAATAGGGAGCCAACTCCTTTAGCCAAGCTTTTTTATTTCTTAAAACTTTGAGCATCCTTAACCACACCTTCACAAATGTTAAATTAAGCCAAGCACAGCCTTATCAGCTTCATAATTCTCTTTCAGCAACTTTGACAGCTCTGCGCTAAAAGGTTTAAACGGTGTGCCTTTCGTGCGCTGCTGGTTATTATCCATCATATTCATTAACTTTTTAGTCATATGACGAGGATAATAGTCGCTCAACTGCTCTAAAATACGATATGCCTCTAATGAAATCTTAGAGCGACGTATTGCAGCCCCTTCACTTGCTGATGCGAATTCCTTGTCCAAACCTGTAAGATTTTTTAAATAGACACTTTCATTTTCAAAAACCTTCTCAAATAGTGTAACTTTTATTTTTTTTCCAACAGCTTTTTCAATATCTTCAATTAACGGAATCCAAGAAAAGGATCTGACATCAAAAGAGTCCAAATATTCGAAAAAACTCAAAAACCTATAGTGACGCAAGTACTCACAGTACCGAGATATCATATATTCTTCAGGATCTCTTATTGTGATATGTACAGCACTAACGGAACAGCGTGTCTTATACAACAACTTACTTAACCTGGCATAAGCATCAGGATAAATCAAGTTATCTTCAGGCTTGTCAGTACCACCTAATAAGTTCTCATCAGAGATAATCACACGACTTGCGCTTGCAACTACTCCTTTAATTTTATCCTCAAGCAAAACGCCATCATCGATCCTTGACGTAATTAGCTTTCTAATATCAGCAAGATCAATATAGGCAACATGCTCTTGCAGCAAAAGATCATTAGAGTTTGAAAGCCGAGACTGGAAGTGAGTGGTAGCTGTTTTATGAACACCTAAATGCAACGTGATATCATACATAATTCAAACCTGGCATAGTGAATGCTTGCTAAGTATTACTTCTTCTTTGCACCAATATTCCCAGTCAAACACTTCTGTCCAACCACTTATGAATACAAAGTCCAATTTTGCTTTGCTGGCAGCTTGATAGTCGTATTTACTATCACCTAGAAACAAGCTGGGCATCTGAATATTTTGTTCAGTTATTTCGCGAAGTAGAATTTCATCTTTAGTATCAGGACTGCCAAAAATACCGCCGTTAAATAGAGATGCAATACCACGTGCAGCGAATACTTCTCGCAATTCTACCTGATCGCCACCAGACACAATTAACCAACGCGCATTGGCAGTGAGCTCTCGCAATTCCAGCAAGCCTGGAGCAATTTCACAATTCAATAACCCTACACGTACTTCGGCTGCATATCGAGATAGAAGCTCTTCCAGCGTGGGGCCATCCTGACCTGGTTCAATTAAATGCTCCATAAAATAAGCAAACTTAGCATAGCGGGAAATACCCCCGTTTTGAACGTGGTAATCCACCAGCTTCTGTGCAGCCGCCTTGCCATAGGGCAAAGCGGCTCGATAGAAAGCATCGGTTTTAACGCGGTTGGAGTTCAGCACAACGCCATCGCAGTCAAAGACCAGCGTTGCGTAGTCTGTGATCGGATGTCTCATGCATGCCCCTGCTTACGCATCGCCGCCTCGACGTTAGAAACATCGTCAGGCACATCCACAGCTAGACTGCCGGGCTTAGTTTCAACCAGCCGGATCGTCTTATTCATTTCTAAAAAGCGCAGTATCTCGATATCTTCGCTATACTCCAGCTCGCTTTTACGCCCAAAGTTACGGAACGCCTGAAGTTCATCGCGGGTAAAGGCGTAAATACACACCTGTTTCTTATAACGCACGGGGGCACATTTAGCGTCTTTATAGCCAGGCAATGCCACACGAGACATATACACCAGTTTGTTGTCTTCAGTGGTGATGACCTTGGGTATATTAACGCTGTTCGGATCTTCCTGCTCGGTTACCCAGCTGAAGCCGTTAATTACATCGCCCATATTCGCCAATTTAGCATCACGCACTTTCAGAATATCAGCAGGGTCTACCAGTGGCTCATCCCCTTGTACATTAATATAGACATCCGCCGCTACTTGATCAGCAGCTTGGGAAAGGCGATCAGTACCCGTTAGAGCATCATCTGTAGTCATAACAGCCTTGAAGCCTGCTGCCTCCACAACTTCTGCTATTCGCTGGTCTTCAGTAGCCACATACACATTCTCAGTGCCCACTGCACGCGCTGAAAGTTCAGCTACCCATAGCACCATTGGCTTGCCTAGCAGAGGTACCAGGGGCTTGCCGGGATAACGACTAGACCCATAGCGTGCAGGAATCAATACAACACTACGCATGGTATTATCCTTATGAGTGTTTAAAGCGCGTACACAGATTCAGTATGTAAACCATAACGCGTCGGAGTAATGGCTACGATTTTAACGGCCTGAGCGGTGCTTTGATATTGCTCAAATAACTGTGCCATTTCTTGACTGCGCGGGTCATCTGCACCATAACCATCAAAGCCTGCCATAACAACCTTGCGGGCCTGCCCACTAGTCGCTACTGCTAGGGCATAAGCAACCACTAACGACGTGGGGGCCACACAAGCTGTTTCACCAAAAGTGAACGTACTGGCTTCAACTTTTAGTCCGTAATCAAGTACCTCTTTATTAACGAGAGATGCTTGTACTTCCTCGGGGAGCATGACAATCGGCGTGATAAGAGGCTGAGGTAACTTGGCATGTGCATCAGAATCCGCCAGCAGACGTACCGGGTGGCAGGCAACTCTCAAATCAATCAGCTCAGCATCAATCGAACTTTGGGTGTTGAGCGCTAAGACCAGTGGTTTTTCCTGGCGAATATAACGCTCTAGCGCCTTGCGATGACGTTCAACGCCTGGGCCTGTACCCAGCAGTAGCACATCACGGCCAGCAAAGGTCTCTTTAGGTGACCATGTGCCTTGGGCCTCATCACGATAGAAGTGGCGTGCCGCATCCAGCGTATTAAGGCTGAACTTCTTACCCCCTTCCACACGAAGATGCTCGATTACCGCCAGCACGTCTTCTTCATCGTACCGAGAGTCGCTAAGCATTTCCTGAATATAGGTGGGATGAATGCCGTATTTACCTGCCAGGTAGTAATAAGGGTTGGTGCCCCAGCCATAGTGCTCTTGCATAGGCTTGAAGTGTTTACGCAGTAGCGCCATCAGCGGCACCATGCTCACCGGCTTGTCTCGGCGTTCTGCCAACTCAATGGCCAGCTCTTCAGTGCGCGCATTGCCAGGGCCACGGCCCATGCCGGTTACGGTGGCATCTACCCAGGTCACGCCTTCTTCAATGGCACGCAAAGTATTGGAAAGCGCCAACCCTAAGTTATCATGGGTATGTATCCCCATGGGGCCATCCCACTCAGTACGCATCCACTGAATGATCTGAGCCGCCTGATCTGGGTTCATACTGCCCATGCTATCGGCAAAATATAGGGCGTCTAAAGGGTATGCCTTGGCTTCTCGAGCCAGTGCTTTGACCTCTTCTTCAGTGCGGTCGGCGACCTGCATCAGGTTAAATCCAACCTTGAAACCGCGCTCTTTGAGCCAGTTAACCGCAGGTAGGGAATCGGCAAACTCGTGTACGTGGCAGGCAATACGCACCAACTCTACTGGTGAGTTCGCAGCATCGTTGGGGAACAGACGCTCAAGCGCTTCCACCTGGGGCACTTTGCCCACCAGCTCACTGCCATTGATCATCACTCCCACGGTTAGCCCTGCCGGAATATCAAGGCCACGAATAAAGTCATCCGTTGTAAACGCACAAGGCCCCTGGAAACCTTGATTTTTCAGTGAGCGCAGACCTAATTCGACGATGTCTACTCCCGCAGCTTGCATAGCCACTAAGTATTCATTAATTAAGTCTTCGGAAAAATCCCAAGAATTATAATAACCACCGTCTCTAAGTGTGCAATCTAAAAACTTAGTGCTACTCATATTAAACTCCTTCTTTGAGCGTAATTTTTTTTTGATATTCTGATATTTTTTGCTTAATAAATTTCCCACTGGGTCGCTGAGTAGAAGCTTGCTCCATTATCTTAAGAGCAGTTTCTATATCTCCGGCTTCTTCAAAGGTGATTGCCATTTCTCGCAGAATATCAGCAGCATGTTTTTTACTACCAATTTTTTCAGGTAGTTCTTTAAACACTAAGGTTTGTGCTTTTTTCTTCATAACCTTCTCAATTTCCGAAAATTCAGCACCAGTGCTCTCAATAAAATTTTCTAACAACTTTTCATTATCACACGAAGAAAATCTTAAACTATGATTAGCGAGCTCTTTTAATGCTTGTTCATAATCTTTTATCTTCAAAACATTTTGAAACCATGGGGCTAATACAAAGGGTGTAGAATTTGCGGTCAAAGCTAACACTATAGAAAGATCATCCAATGCACGTCTAAATTCAACTACATAGACTTTATCAGCCCAACTAGAATTATCAAAGATATATTTCATTTCATCAAGATAAAGACGCGCCACCAATCGCGCCATTTTATCGTTTTGTTTTTTTAGAAAATAAAAAACGAAAAAAGCATAGAGCTTGGATTTATTGATAGCTGCGGCAGCTTTTAAAGGACTATTCTTATAATGTTCACCAGACAACAGCTTATCGACAGCGAATAAAAAAACATCGTGATCGTTCACGTATATAGATGTATTCCACATCGCTGTAAGCAATGAAAGCTCAAGATGTCCTCTGTCTTCTCGTATATTGCGACTTGCACGTAATGGAGACATTTCTTCAAAACATTTTTTAAGATTGTTGAGTGAAGAAACTGCCATTTTTGCGTTATCAGCCTCTACGGATTTGTATGCACAAATTACAGAACAAGCCGAGCGCACTGCTATATCTTCATTGGTTACGGAGATCATTCTGGAAACTAAAATCGCACGATTACGGTCACTAAATCTTTGGCTGCCAATCAAGTATTTTCCTAAATCAAAATTAGAGCTTACAACATTATAAATATATACTTGACTGCCTGAAACAATTTTAATTTTGCAAACAAAAGAATCAATTACATCAAAAAAATTTTTTACAACTATCTCTTCTCGTGCTACAGAATAAAAAAACTTTATCTTAGTGATTATTTTATCATCCCGCCCCAATAAAAAGAGCTTCGAATCCTTTTCAAAGTTTTCTCCTTTTATCACCAAGTCCAATTCATCATAAAAAATTTTCAAATCAGACATACTTCCTCGCAAAATAGTAATTTCGGCTGTTATCAAAACCAATAAACTTCGAATTCAAAATTAGAGGCTTTCCATCTCTCCCAAAGCAATAATATGTTAATGGTGGGAGCACTTGAAAACCACTTTTGGCAATTATTGTTTGAAAAAAACATTCATCTGGAATCCAAGCCCACTTAAAAAAAGAACAAACTCTTTTATCTCTACTTAATACGTACTTTACGGCACTATGGGTTAAACACCACCACTGACTACCAAAATGCACTTCTAAATCTTTTGGCACATTTCTTTTTAAACCAATGATTTTTTGAAACTTATAAAGCCAACGATGTAATTTTGGTGATTTTCTTTTATCTAAAAAATGGCGGTATAAATATCTGTCTTCTCGCAAGCCTGACTTTATCCAACTACTGTCTGAGCACTCTATAAAATTGGCACCAGTGTTTTCTTCTAAATGAAGCATGAGTTTTGATAACGGTTGAATAGGAAAGCAATACTCACTCAAAAGAAAATAGTAGTCCGTTGCTTTATCATTCTGAGCATAATCAAGCATCATTAGACTCGCTTTAACTAAGCCCCAACGCCCCCAGCCACAGGTCACACTTTTATGTAAAACATGGCAGTTGTTAACATTTACCAATGACGACTCCAAGTGCTTTTTCTTTTTTTTTCCTGAAGCTTTGTCAAAATGAACAACTATTTTACAGCTGGAGTCTTCGGATACTAATTTATTAACGAGCCTACATACTCTTTCTACACTGTCATGAGCCAAAATCAGAAAAGTTATGCTAAGAGACACTTCACTTCCTCATAAAGGCGTTTTCTTTCTGCAGTTTTATGGGCATTGAAAGCACCTTTATCTTTTCCAACAAAAAAATCGAATATTTCTGAAGCTTTATCAATCCGGCTCACTTCACAAGATTTATGACCATCAATAAAAGTTACTTTCTTTAGATAGCCCAATTCATTTGCAGCAATTGCAGGCGTTAAATATTCTTTATAGTAAAGATGCTTCAAAAACTTTACTTTTTCATCTTTTGAAAGAGAATCATTGGCTGAAATCAATCTTACCGAAGTAAAAAATCTTTTCCTCTTCTCTCGAACATTTGCAGTCGATTTACCATCATTATAAGATGGCTCAGACCATTTACTTAAAAACTCTTCCAAAGATGGATTCTCATAATGCAAAAGGTAAGCACCCTGAATTTTAGATGGCTTCACCTCTGCATCATACTTGGCATGATGAATACCTAATGTGCACATTAAATTAGGCTTTATTCCACTTTTTCCAACAGTATGTCCATTAAAATAACTTTGATTATCTTCACCCTTAAGACAACCCAAATCACACAAAAGATTAATTTTTTCTTTAGGTAGCTTTTCTTTGAAGAAGCAAGCACTTTTTCGAGCTTGCTTCTTAACACTTGGCATAACCTCCAAAGGTTCTAAAATCACATACTCTTTGTGTTTTAATGCCTCAGTATCACATTCAAAATAAAGCACTTCATCTGAATCCAAATGAAACAACAACCCATCAAAATCATGGCTAAACAAAATAAAATTCGCGAGGTTTATATTTATCTTCTGTCTCTCGTTCAAATTTTCAGGCCTACTATTTTTCCAGTAGTCTCCATAGGCTTGGAATAAATAAACATTTTCCGAGTCACAATAAAACGATTCCACCTCAATACTTGGAGAATCTAAAAACAAAAATATAATATCAGCACCAGCTTGAAAATTCATTTCAACAAAGCACCTGATGTTTTCAAGACTATCTTTAACCGTACTTGACACACAAATCATTACTTTATCTCCCCGTACCCATCAACATCAAGCGTTAATCGTTTTCTTTCATGGACAAAATATTCTTTATTTAAAACAGAAGCTAATCTTTTGAAATTTTTCTTATGCCGGTAGTAACCAAACCCTTTCCGTTTAGGGTGCCATAGATGCACCAAGGTACATCCTGCTTGGCGGCACTGCTCACCATACAGTGAAAAGTAGGCCCTGAACCCTATGTATTCAGTGATGTTGCCACTACCCATGTTTCGCTCGTACTCGGGTGGTTTTTCAGCGATGGGAAAGCGGCAAGCCAGGCGGTGCAATAGTTCGAAGTCTTCCGCGCCGTGTCCTTTAAAGCCCTCGTCGTGGCCGCCAATACTTAGCAAGTCTTCTCGGTTGGTCACTATGCAAGAACTGCCTTGTACTAAAAACTGCATGTGCTCAAGCGGAAGACTTTCCCATTGCCGAAAGCACCAGGCTTCTTTGTTTTGCTTCAGTTCGCTGATGAAATGCTGGGTGGCCTGCTCTGTTAGAAAGGCAACGGGCACACAGAAGAAGTTTTCAGGCCGGGTCGCCAGCTCCTGCTCTTTGATATGATTGAGCAAGCGTTGATAGACGCTTGGTGCTCCCAGAAAGTCGACATCGTGGAAAAGGGTGACCGGCGTGGTAGCTGCTTTTGCACCTCGATTGCGTGCTCTTGCTAGCGAGAACTTTTTAAAGCGAGTACGTAGGTGAAGGCTAGTAATAGGGCGAGCTGAATAGTGATGCTTAGCGACCAACCCATCTATCCATTTTCCGACAGCACCAGGGCTACCATCGTTTACGATGATCACTTCATAGCCACTGGGCAAACAGGTCAGGAGTTCGTCTAAACGAAGGAGTTCCCGTTCACCTACTTTTTTAGCGCGAATGGGAATGATAAGTGAGGCTTGTGACTGCATATCGTTCAATTATTACCTTTAATGGACCAAGCGGCTGTTAATCATCGCCATCAATTTCTTCAAGTGCGGCCTCTTTTTCACTTTTATATCGGTACGCCAGTTTTTTGGCTTTTTCCAACACATGAAGCTCATCATCCGACCACTGCTCTAAGGTCGCGAGTTCTAACCCATACTCTACACCAATCACCGTACGCTCAAATTTGGCAAGCTCTGCTTTTGCGCTTTTGCGTATACCATCTGGCGTAGCGTTCATGATGCTGGTGAGCTCATCGACTCGCGCTTTCGCATGTTGATGTGCTTTTCGTAAGACATCTAATTCATGCTTTTCCCAACTGTTTTGCTTTGCATGTTGAATTAGCACATGCAAACCATTCGCCCTTGGCCTCGCTTTTTGTAGCTCTTTCTGGATTGCGTTTATTTGAAGACTGGTCAACGTAGCAGGATCTACATCAAAAGACTGTTCGTTAAGCGCCTCCATAATACCGGTATCGTCAGTATCTTGATGGTAATCCGATATAGCGTCGTTGATGTCGTCATACCAGGTTGCGCCCCCTTTTTTCAGATAGATCCCAGCTTGGCATAAATCACGCAGAATTCCCTCACCATGAGACACCATGATCAAAGAGGCCTTACCGACACGTTCTTTGAATAAGGCTTGTGCTTTCGCTTTAAAGGCGCGGTCACCCACGGCGGTCGCTTCATCAGAGATATACACATCAAAATCAAACGCCAATGAAAGTCCAAACGATAACCGTGAGCGCATACCGGATGAATAAGTACGCACAGGCTCATCAAATGCTTCGCCTATCTCGGCAAACTCTTCAACGAAGCTAATGATTTTCTCGATATCGTGACCACGGCCTTGCGTGCGTGCGACAAATTTTGCATTTTGCCGCCCGGTCATGTTGCCTTGCATCCCGCCTGACAACCCTACAGGCCAAGATACGCGGCTGTGCCGGATGACTTCTCCACGCTCAGGTGTGTCCATACCCGCTATTAATTTCAAAAGCGTTGATTTACCAGCACCATTAGCGCCGATTAACCCCACGCTCACCCCGGTGGGTATGGTGAGGTTGATGTCTTTAAGCACCCAGTCGCTACCATGATGGTTGTGGTAACGCTTATAGAGGTTACGGATTTCGATCATTTGCCTGTGAATCGTGAGGTGTGAATGGTGAGTAGTAAGTGGTGAATGCTTGGTTACATCTCACTCACTACTCTCACTTCTTTGCCTTTGCGCTTATAGAGGCTTTCGAGTTCACCTTTGAGCACTATGCGCGCAGCCCGTTCACCGTGGACTAAGCGAATCGTGTGGGGCCAGCGGCGCATGCGTTTGACGAAGTTGAGCAGGTCTTTTTGGTCGGCGTGGGCGGAGTAACCGCTGATGGAGGTGACGCCTGCTTTGATGTCAATTCGCTCTCCGTCTATTTCTACCCAACCGCCACGTGGGCCATACTGCTGTATGGCGCGGCCTGGTGTGCCTGCGCCTTGGTAGCCGACGAACAGCACTTGGTGGCGCTCATCGCCTAGCATGGCTTTTAAGTAGTTCATGATGCGCCCGCCTGCACACATGCCGCTGGCGGCGATCACTACGGCGGGGCGGCCTGTGTTGGCTAAATACGCTACCGTTTGCTCGTGGGCTCCGTGGCTTTCTACGGTGTAGAGGTTATCGAAGTTGAGCGGGTGGCGGCCGCTGCGAAGGCGGCGCTGGGCTTCTTTGTCCCAGTAGGGTTTTAGCTGGCGGTATACCTGGGTAAAGCGGGCGGCGAGCGGTGAATCGACAATGATTTCTAGCGCTTGCCACTGGCTTTTGGGTAAGCCGCGTTTGGCGTTGCGCTCGGCTTCATAAATGATGCCTTCCAGCTCGTAGAGTAGCTCTTGGGTGCGGCCTATGCTGAAGGCAGGCACCATGACCGTGCCGCCGTTAGTGAGTGCTTGCTCGATGGCATGTTTCAGCGTGGCGCGGCGCTGGCGGCGGTCGGGGTGTTGGCGGTCGCCGTAGGTGCTTTCGAGGACTAGCTGTTCACAGCCATAGGGGGATTTAGGTGCGGGGAGTAGCGGTGCATAGGGGGCGCCTAAATCGCCGCTGAAGATGACGCGCTCTTTTTGGCCATCAGGGTATTGGTGCGCTACTTCTGCGTAGCTGGAACCGAGAATGTGCCCTGCCCGCTTGAGCTTTACCCGTGTGGTACTGCTGCCTGCTACAACAGTATGCCACTTGCCGTAAGGCATGCTAACGATTTGGCTTTCTAGTTGCTGCTGGAAACGCTCAATGAGTTGGGCATTGCGGGTGAAGCCGATTTTTAGAGCGTCTTCAATCACTAGGGGCAACAGTTTGGCCGAGGGGATGGAGCAGATGATGGGCCCTTTGAACCCGGCCGCCAGTAGGTAAGGCAAGCGGCCTACGTGATCAATGTGTACATGGGTGATAACTAGCGCTTTAACCGTGCTGATATCGAATTCGATTTGTAGCTGCTGAAAGGCGTCTTCTTTGGCGTCTTCGCCTTGGAATAGCCCGCAATCGATGAGCAGTGAGTGTTCGCTATCGATGGTGAGCTGGTGGCAGCTTCCGGTGACGCCTTTGGCTCCGCCGTGGTGTGTGATGTTCAGCATAAAATTCCTTTTCGTGCTTTTTTAACAGGTAACGCTATTGCTTTATAATCCTGTGGCGCGGCCGTCGCGGGCTAAAGCCCCCTCTCACACACTATTCAAAACTCACTACTTACTATTTACCCTTCACCACTCACCAATAACTCTAATCCCGATGATCCTTCACAATCATCATCAGCATGCTGAGGATGAACGCGAGGAAGATGGTGATAATGGCGAAGACGCTGCTGTTATAGAGGCGGTTGGGCTCGGTGGGGTATTCCGGCATGAGCGGGCTTTGTAGCACGCTGACTTGCTTGAGCTGGCGGGCGGCTTCTAAGCGGGTGTTTTCAAGTGCGGCCAGGGCGCTGGAGTAGGTTTCCTGGGCGAACTGGGCTTGTAGCTCTAGGGTTTCGTACTCGGCAGAGACACGGTTGAGCGAGTTGCCGGTGGCTTGGGCCAGGCGGTCGCGCTGCTCTACGATTTGGTCGCGGAGTGCTGCAATGCTGCGCTCTACTTGGCGTAGCTCTGCCGATTGTGAGCTTTGAAAGCTGGCCAGGGCATTGCGCTGGGCCTGCAGGCGGGCTAGGTCGCCTTCTAGCGTTGCCACAACTTGGTTGATGCTTTCTACCGTGGCAGTGGGCGATACCAGGCCGTATTCGTTCTGGAAGGCTAGCAGCTGGGCGCGGGTCTCTTCAAAGCGCTCTTCCAGGCGCACCATTTGCCGTTCTAAGAAAACCACCTGTTCGTCGGCTAGGCGGTGGCCCATTTCGTTCATGTGATTTTCGCCAGCGTCTAGCAGCAGTGATGCCATGTCGTGGGCGAATTCCGGGGTGTAGCCTTGAACATGAATATTCAATACGCCTGCGTATTCATCTAGCTCTACCTCTACCCGACGTAGGTAATACTCATGGAGGTCTTCGATGGGCACATTGGGGTCACGCAGCTTGGCGAAGAAGTCGCCGTGCTCGCTGTAATGCTGGCGAATGCCTAGTTGTTCATCTAACAGCCGCAGCATATCGACCGAGAGCAGGTGCTCACGCAGTAGCAACAAATCAGCGGTATTGCCTGCCCCGCCCCCCATTAACGATGAAAGACTAAATTCTGGCGTGGCGACCTGGGGGCTTTCTAGCACCACGGTCGCACGGGAAACGTAGCGCTCATCAGCGATTACAAACCAATAAAAACTAACCAATACAATAGCGATAAAGGCTAGCGCCCAGTGCGGCGACTGCTTGATAAAACGGGTAACGGATAGCTGCATGGGTTATTTAGCCTTTAACCGATCAACAAAACGGAGGTGCATGATTAGCCCTAGCGCGTTTAGGGAGAGAGTGACGAACCAAAAGTAAAGCATGCTAGTGCCATGAATGGTTCTGTAGCTTTCAAAGAAACCTAATCGCAGGGTTTCTAGCGCATGCGGTATTGGGTTGAGCATTAAGTATTCAAGCAACCAATGGGGCATTTGGTTTAAAGGAAATATTACACCTGAAATAATCAATAGAGGAAGAGAGAGCATCCTCACAATCTTTCCTAGCTCTGGGATCATAGTTGCTGCTACAGAAACAACTAGCCCTGCTCCTAAGCCTAAACACCATAAAGATAACCACGCATAAAAGGCACGAAGTGCATTATCTGGGTAAAGATCAAGCCCTAAAAGAAGCCCGCCACCAATAAAAATGAGAAACACAAAGCTTCTCAACATACCTTCTAAAAAATTACGAACTAATACGGGGTCAACCGGCTGTACCTGACGATAAGCAAACAGCGCACTGTTGGCGTCGACGGCCCCCATCCCGCGAAGCATGCCCTCCCGCGCCAGTGAAAACCCCATAAGGCCAACAATCATCCAAGGAATAAAGGGAGCATTCGAAATGAGCCGATCACCGCTAATAAAGCTGCGTATGCCCACCATAATGGCTATAAATGCCACAGGTTCGAAGATCATCCAGAACCAGCCCATGCGGTCGCTCATGGTGCGGGAAATCGCTTCACGCATAAACATGGCGTACCACACGCTGCGGGTGACTTGCCAAGGGGTACGCGCCCCTCGCGGGGCGCTATTACTATTTGCCATAGTGCTTCTTTTAAATTAGTAAGCGGTGAGTGGTGTGCATGATGTTCATTCACCACTCACCATTAACTATTAACTGCTCACCATTAACTATTCACCAACAACCCATCACAAATCCAACGCGACGCGAGTGGCTACGGCAATTTGGAACAGTATTTGTGACAGCGTGGAAGCTAGCTGCAGGTTGTGGGTGGGCGCTTCTGGCATCACAAGAATTTCATCACCCGGGCGTAATGGGGTATTGCGGGCATTTTCCACTGCGCCGTTTTGGCGAACCAGCAGGATATGGTCGTCGTCGGCACGCTGGGTAAACCCGCCGGCGCTCTCAATATAATCAATCACGCTAATGCCGGGGCGATACACCGCTGCTTGGGGTACCAGCACTTCACCGCTGATGAGGATGGAGTCGCTGATTTCTGGAATGGTGATCACATCGCCATCTTGCAGGCGGATATCGGCAATGCGGTCGTTGTAGGCCACCACCAACCTGCCGCTGGGCTCTAGCTCGCGGGCGCGCTGAATGAAGTTTTGGATTAGCTCGGCTTCTTGGGCGCGAATTTGGGCTTCTTCGTTAGTGCTGGATTCCGCGCTTAGGTAGGTGGTTTCCAGGCGGCGCAGGCTATCTTCCAGCGATTGCTGCTGCTGCTGCCTCACGCTTTCACGCTGTAGTGAAATGCTTTCCACAGCGGTCATGTTTTCCGGCACGGGAATGGCATCTAATAGTTCGCTTAAACGGGCATTGCGGGGTAGCGCAAAACGCGAAGGGCCATAGTAGCTGCCTTCTACTTCTACCACGATGGTTTCGCTGCGCTGGTCGGCGCTAAACGCCACTTCATCACCGCTGCGAATGGTTTGGCTGTAGAACTCGTTAATCGGGAAGTACTGTGCCATAGGGCCATCGGTACGGTTACCGCGTAGCAGTACATGCGATACGCCGCTTCTGAGGCGGGCAAGCTCCACTAGCTCCGCACCGCTTAGCTGGTTGCCAATAAGCTCGTAGCGGTGTTCACGGTGAACATCGCCCACTACGGCAATGGCCGGGCCGCGCTCTTCCACCACAATGGTGTCACCATCCTGGAACTGCGGGCGCGCAATGCTGCCGTTGATCAGGAAGTCGTAGAGATCTACCGTGGCCACGGTTTGGTTGTTACGCATCACGCGGATTTGGCGATAGCTGCCTAGGTCTTGGTCGATACCGCCCGCTTGGTCTAGGAAGTAAAGTACAGAGTCGTTGGGGGTACCTGCAAAGCGGCCAGGGTTTTGCACGTAACCGGTGACAAACACCGCCACGGGCTGCACTCCCTGTACGTTGGTGTATACCTGTACGTTTTCGGGGTACACCGAGGTAATAGCACCACGAACGCGGCTATCCACTTGCTGGCTGTTCTGGCCTTCTACATTGAGCGGGCCTGAGCCAGGAATAAAGATGTTGCCTTGGGCATCTACTGGCAGTACACGGTCAAACTCAAACGCGCCCCAGGCACGCACGGTAATTTGGTCGCCGGGTTTTACTTGGTAATCGGCATTGAGGCCATCGCCCATCGCCCCACGAAAGCCACCGGTAAACAGATTGGCACCAAAGGGCGGCAGCGCATCGGGGTTTTGCTGAGGCTGGTTCGCTACCGGGCCGTAAGTGCCGCTACGCCAGTCGGCGCGGGGATTGTCGTTCACCTGCTCGACGGGCTGCTGGCTGGCTTGGTCTTCAGGCAAAATAGTATTAGGCAGGCTAATGCTTTGTGCCCAGCTTGCGCTGCTAGCGGCAGTGCCCAGCAACGCTAGGGATAGCACCGCTAACGGGCGCGTGAGAGAAAGCCGTTTCATTACACGTTGCAAACTCATTAATAGCGCCCTTGTGTAGTCCCTTGAGACATGGAAGATGGCGTTGTCAACGACATCGCCCCTTGCTGGCTTTCTGGCAGCAGCATGCGCTGGTTCACCCAGCCGTTAGGCGTTGCACAGGTAAGTGCTGTACGAGCGGCACCGCTGCCCTGCTCGATGACGCGCAGCTTACGGCACTCTCTACCGCTGGCTGCCAAATAAGGCGCATCTGCCACAATTTCGACGTTATCGCCCCAGGGGCTTTGCACCAGGTTAAGCACGGCACCGGCAGGCGCTTGGGCAAGAAAGCCGTTGAGGTTTTCATCTTGCAGCGGCTTGGCGGAGTCGTTGCCTAGCACGTATTGAACCTGCTGTTGGTTGCCGCTGGGGTACGTGGCGCAGCCGCTAACCACGGCAACGCTTAACGCTGCCAACAGCATGCGAGCTGGCCGCGCTATAAAAAATGGGGAGTTTGACATGGTGATTTCCAATAAAAAGGCACGCTACCGCCCAGGGATTGTAACGGACGTATTCCCTTGCCCTACGCTGTGCGGATGAAATGTAATTAACCTGTGCTATTAAAAAGCACTCGGCATTGTAAGGGATTAACTGCTGAGGCTCTACATTGACAAGCCTTGTACAGGTGATTAATTCTATTTAGTGACCACTTTATTCAGGGTTTACATAAAAAAGTCGGCTTGGTGGCCGGCTTTTTATATATCGTTAAAACAATTAGTTAGAGGATTCAGCTACTTGGTTAACGTACGCTCCCCACAATGCCGCCAACAAGAAGGCATACATCATTACGCCACTGTTGTGCTCCATAAATACCTGGGTTAAGCCGAAATCCATAAACGTGACGGGCAGCAGCACTCCAGCGGTCGCGACTGAGCGTGTGGATAAATGGCTAGCCTGAAGGTGGCGGGCAAACAGACGCATGGGCACAAGGTAGAGCGCCAGCAGAACGACAAGCCCCAGCAAGCCGCGCTTAGCGAACGCATCAATAAACTCGTTATGGGCATGGCCGTACTGAGCGGCTTCGGTACTGATCACGCCTACTTCGCCAAATTCAGCCATCGCACTGGCGTAACCGTTACTGCCCCAGCCGGTAAGGGGTTTTTCCTGAATCAACTGGGCGGCCCCTCGCCACATTTCAAATCGTGAACCAACAGAGGTAGAGCGATTCTCACCGGATATATACAGCGCAACATCGTTGAAAGCTTGATGTATACGTTCCTGAACACCAATCTGCGGTACTGCATATACGGTTGCCCCCCCTGCTATGATCGCCGCCAGCACAGCAAGTTTTAGCTTCTTAGAAAGCTGGGAGCCGTAAGCACGGTAGAGCACAAGCAAGACAATGGGGAAGCCAACCCACCCCCCTCGACTACCAGAAAACAAAGAACCCAGTACACCACCCGCAGCGCCAAATGCCAGTAACGCCACCCATATTAGGCGATGACGCTGAATCACAGCCCAACCAAGCCCAGCCATACACAGCACGCCAAGCAACATGCTGAGATTGCCGAATTGAATCACATGGGTATGGCCTTGGGCACGCCCCACGCCTTCTACCAATTTCTGCCAGCCACCCCAGCTGCCTGCGGTGATGGCGCCTATGGCGACTCCTCCCCACAGGTAAGCGAGCCTAGGCGGGTAACGCAGCACCCATAACAGCGCCGGGATCGCTAGGATAAAGCGGCTAGGTTTATCTAACCCTCTACTTCCTTGTCCATCCCACCAGGCTTCCAACATGGCAACGGTCGCGTAAGCCAGTAGGGCAGCGATCACCCAGAGGTCTTGTTTTGAGAGAACAGGCAGGCGACGGGCGATGATGAGTCCTACCCCGGCAATGAACAACATCACCGAGCCAATGGAGTAACCACTGGGAACAATAAGGCAGACTGCCGTTAATAAACCGACAGCAACGCTGGTGAGCTGAGTGGGAAGGTAGGTAGCTCTACTAGCAGAAAAATGGGTTGGGGACGTCATGAAGCTACTGATCCTGGCAACTAGGGAGCACGTTAGGCAGGTAAGTGCCTGAAAAGTGCAATACTACCACACCCTACCTACGTGCTCGCTGGCCGCCATGAACAATAACCAGATACTTTTCAACGACTAATAAGCATTTTTATTGATAAACCCTTTGAAAACGGTCAGTACAATGATTTTCAAATCTAGCCACAGCGACCAGTTGTCGATGTACCAGAGGTCGTACTCGACCCGGCGCTGCATTTTTTGCAACGTATCGGTTTCTCCACGCAGCCCGTTTACTTGCGCCCATCCGGTAATACCCGGTTTCACTTTGTGGCGACGCATGTAGGACTCCACTAGCTCTTTGTACTGCTCGTTGTGCGCCAACGCATGGGGGCGCGGGCCTACAATCGACATGCGGCCTTGCAGCACGTTATAGAATTGCGGCAATTCGTCTAGCGAGGTGCGCCTTAAAAACGCGCCTATCGGCGTGATACGGCTGTCGTTCTTTTTGGCTTGGGTGACCTGGCCTTCACCTTCTTGGTGAACGTGCATCGAGCGGAATTTATATACTTTAAACTGCCGACCATTGGAGCCTTCGCGGTGCTGCTTAAACAGAATAGGCCCTGGCGATGTGAACTTAATGGTCAGCGCAATCGCTAGGCAAACAGGCAAAATCATGAGAGATATCAGTGAGCCAATCACGATATCTTCGCTGCGTTTAATAAAGCGCGACATCCCGCTCATGGGTGAGACGCTAAGATCAATGGCGTAGTGGCCCGCCACCTCGCTCATGCGGTGATTCAGCAAGTGCATATCTTCAAACGCGGGAATAAAGCGCACTTCCGCCGTGTGGTTACGCAGCGCAAAAAATAGCGTGCGCACCACCTGCCCCATTTCAAATGGAACGCAAATCCATACCTCTCGCGCTTTAGAGCGGCTAATACGACGAACGATGCGCTCAATACACTCATCGTCCATTTGTTCTTTGATCCGTTCTACGCCAGCAATCGTATGGCCTTCCCATGAGGCACTGCGGATTCCTTCCGCCACACTAAGTACATTGGTAGCCGGACCAATCAGGAAAACAGGCCGCCGAGCCCCGCCGCGCAAGCGCACATGCTGCAGGGCGAGCTGCACGAGCATGCGTGCGCCCCCTGCAAATAGAAACGAGATAGCAAGCGTTAACCCTATCCATAACCGCGAATAGCGGTTAGCCGCATGGGAAAAATAGATGAGCGAGGCAGCGGTGACACCCACTGCTACCCATACCAACAATAGCTTGCCTAACATTTGCCCTACCGGTGTGATTCGCCAACGGCGGTAGCTGCCCGACATGCTATTAATCACCAATACCAGCAGACCAATGCAAATGAGGGCAAGCACATAGCGTTCATGCAGGTGCAGTGAACCAAACCGAATCCAATGCGCTAACCAGCCTCCGGCAAAAATGGCAAATACATCAAAAAAGGGAAATACCACCTGCGGAGGAAAACGCTCCGAAAACGTCATCGTCTTTGGCTTACCCATTGCGGCCACCCTTTATGCATCCATTCATCAACATGTTTTTTCGCTTTGCTGCTTGCTCAAAATTTCATTCACCCCTTGGGTGAAAACCTGCTGGTCGCTAAATTGATGGCGTACATTTTTTGCCTGTTCGCTAAGCGCCACCCGCACCGCCTCTGGCTGGGCATAAAAGGTTTCAATGGCAGTCACTAGCCCCTCCACGCCATCCTCATAAAAGTAGCCGTTTCTGCCCTCTTGGAGATACTCTTTTGCGGCATGTAGCTTTTCATTGGCAATCACCGGCACGCCACAGGCCAGCGCCTCTACCGCTACCAAACCGAAACTCTCCCTGACCGAGGGAAATACAAACACGGAAAAACTAGCCAGCACCTCTGGCAATTGCTCTCTGGGCAGTGCCCCGGTCAACGTGGTGATATCCGATACCCCTACCTCATTGGCCAATTTCTCTAGCGCAGCCCTCTGAGATCCATCCCCCACTATCACTAACCGCTTATTAGGAATGGTTAGCCTGGCAAATGCTTCCACCAGCGTTTGGCAATTTTTGCCTGGCTCTAGGCGTGATACACAGCCAACAGTAAATACCTCCGATGCCGCCGCCGGAGCGGCACGTTCGGACGCGGCGAAGTGTTCACCGACGCTATCAGGATAGACCTTGATAATGCGCGATAGCGGCACGTTCAACTGAGTGCTGATTTGCTGGCGAAAATGCTCAGAAGGGGCCACGCAAAGATCCACGCTACCCTTCAGCTTATCAAACAAGCTGCGAAACAGTCGGGACCCCGCAATTTGCGCGAGGTCGGTTCCATGAAAACGTAGCACCAAAAAGAAGTGCTTGGGTTTCGCCAGAGAAAGTAAGTATAGCAGCGGTAAAAAATAGACCGGATAGTGGACTTCCAGCAGCGTTCCTGTCGGCTTGTTGTAGAGCGAACGGGCACAACGCGTTAGCAAACCAGCGTACAGCTTGATTTTGCTAAGCTTGCTGGTGGGCTTTTCACGAATGGCGACTAATTGAACGTTGTCGCTGCCCAGCGCTTGCCGCCACGCGTGCTCGGTCGACTTTACAAAAGTGCCGTAATGAGGCGCGGCTTTGGTTGGATAAAGGTTCGTCCATAGCAACAGGCGTTTCATGAAACGTGACCTTTCAACCCAAGATACTGGACAATACGACGCCCTAGTTCGCTATTGTGATTTGGCTGGCCCAGCGGTTCTTGTTCTGCAGAAACGTTGATTAACCCATCTAACGCAGTAAACAATGCTTGTTTATCGGAGCAAAAAGCAAGTGAGGGGTATTGACCAGTAAATGCTCTGGCGGTATCCAACTGGTGGTCGTTACGATGCTCGCCCAGCGCGTGTTGGCGAGGCATAAAGACACCGCGCTTACTGTGATCCAAACATGACAAAATACTCCCCATACCCGCGTGGGAAACGATACCTTGCGCTTGGCAAAACCAGTGATAGTACTCTTCACTGGAGAGGGTTTTAACAACTTGCATATCAGGGTGAGTAAAACGGCTCTCTTCTCCTACCTGGGCAACGACCTGTCCTGAGTAGCCGCGGCTATTGCGCCACTCGGCAAAGCTTTCTAACAAGCGGTCAAAGGGTAGCTGAGTTCCTACGGTAATAAAGATCATAGGACTTTCCCCCAATAGCTGAGACGCTTGTCGTTCGCGGCTAAGTGCTCCCATTGGGTGAGGCAAATATCACAAAAGAAGCGAGCAATCTTGCCGGAAAATGAGAGCTGCTGATAGTTGGCCATGCTATCCACCCAAATGGCTTTCTTACCCGTCGCCTTGGCGAGAAAACACAGCAATAAGCCAGGTAACGCGCCAGTGGATATCACCACATCTGGTTTGGCGGCTTTCAGCACCCCATAGGATTGCCGCAGTGCCGAGAGTAGCGCTTTTATACCACTGCCTCGGTGTATGTTTGGGCAGCAATAAGCGGGAACGCCTTCCACAGAGAGTCCCTGCTCCGTACTGGCAAAACTGAAAGAAGCACTACACTGCTCAACCTCTTGGGCGAGCTGCCCGTAAAGCCGCTTGAGCTGTATGAAGTGGCCTCCAAAAGAGCCTACTAACAGAATGTTCATACTTCCTCCTTGAAGGTCGGCAACCTAGTTTTGAGTTGGTAGAGGTAGCCGATCAATAGCGCTGTTGCACTAGAGGCAATACCTGAATTCACGACATGCCCTGCTGCGAGACTCACTCCTACTATGGTGATAATGAGCAGCCAGAAGCTAATACCATATCTTGGCTGTAACTTGAGTAGCTGGGTGGCCCACACAGCTCCCAAGAGCCAAGGTAAATAAAAGAGCACACCGCCCACCACGCCAAACGTGATGAACACATCGATAAGATCTATCTCGACCAGTGAGCCACGAACAGCCAGTAACTGATCTACGCCGACACCGAACAGCACGTCCCAAAACCCAAACGGCACGATAACCAGCTCAATGGCCTCACTTAAAAACGAGAGCCGCCCACTCAACAATGCTCCCCAAAAGCCTCCGTGTAGCTTGTAGAGAAAGAGCATACGGTCTAACAGCCCTGCGGCTTGTATAAACTGGTAACCAAACACAACAACAGCGGCACCTCCTACCAAAGCCAACAGATATACCGTAGGAATGCGCCTTACTTTAAAATAGCCATTATGAATTAGCGAAAACACGAAGACCAAGCAGATGCCCAGCATGGCGACTTTGGTGGCTTTCATCAGGAAAAATAGCAAGAAGACAATAAACACACCGGTGAGGCACCAAGCACCGCGCGTTTCAGCTAAGCGAAATAGCACAATACTGGCAGAGGCAAGCATCAGATAACTCATCTCATTGCCTGCGATGATGAACCCTTTGCCGCCAATCCCCCCGGCATACTGTGACTCACCTACCCCAAACACGCCTAACGTGACGTTCACAGACATGACCATAAAGTAAAAAAACATCAGCCACGCAAACTTCTGCGGGCTCCAAAAGCTTGCTGTACGCTTGGCTTCACCCACTAAATAGAACAGCAGTGCTAATGTTAGTAGCCCCCTAACCGCCCAGGTCACACTCTCTAGCGCATGCCCATAGGTAAACGCCTGATAAAAGAGACAAAGGACTATCAACGCAGCACACAGCAGTGCATATAAAAACTGCTTAACGTGATAAATCATCAATATGACCAAAATCCCTATAAAGCCTAACGCTTTATAGGGAGCGGAAATACTCGGTAGAGATACGCTTTGGTAATAAAAATAACCATTCAGCGTATCCACCACTGGCCATGTGATAAGAAAGCATAGCAACAGAAAGTCGATACACTGTTTTAGTTTAAGGTTCATGACTGGCTCCGGCGGGCAATGAATGCTTCAAAGGCCCTTCATTACTGGGCACGCCGATACGCAAACGCCACTTGCTTAACAAACACGCTAAATATCGCAGCCAAAGGAGCTAATAGCAGCGCCACTAACACCCCAAATGCCAAGATGAATGTCTTGCCTATGCCAACAGGTTCAAGGCTTTGCACAGCTTGCTGGGTAGCATCGCCAGGGTCAATACTCTCAATACGACGTTCGATCTGCAGTCTTTTTTCAAAGAAAGAGGCTTCTAACTCGCGCGCGTTTTCACTATTAGACACCTGAGCTGCCTCTAGCGCCTGCGTGTACGCTTCCTGCTGAGCGTTGAGTCCTGTTGTCAATCTTTCGACCAATCGCTGCTGGTCTTGCTGAATAGAGCTGACTAACCCTTCGTGAAACTGCTCAATCATTGGCTGATTGTCAGACTCCGATTCACTAATAATACGCAGTAATAGCGTATTTCTTGGGTTCGTCACTTCAATATCAAAGGGAATCTCTTCTATAGCTTCATCTTCCAATAACTGCCTACGCTGTTGTTCGATAAAGATATTTTCTAATTTTGCGATGACCTCTTCAGGCGTTTCCAGGCTTTCACGCTCACCTTCCAAGGTTTCATAAGAAGCCACAGCGTACATCGTGGCAAAGCCATATTTGACGGGTTTCAGCCAAATCGCCATCAGCGTTAGCAGCATGACACATATCACACATACCAACATGACTTTCCACTGCTTTAACAGTAGCACTACAAAACTTACTAACGTCATATCATCTGGCTGTGTCACACCATTTATCTGTGAGTCCATTCTTTCCCCCTCATTCCTATTCTCCATTTATCGCACTGCATTTATGCTGATTTGGTCTGTTTAGCTTTGTCGGCGAGACTTTGATTACATTGCTCGCCTTTATTATTTATGTGTCAACGCCCTACGCCGTAATATGTAATGCCTTTTTTCACCATACGTGAAGGATCAAACAAATTACGGCCGTCCACAATCACTGGCTGAGACAACGCTGCTTTGATCAAATCGAAATCCGGCGCTTTGAAAGACTGCCAATCGGTAACGATCACAAGCGCATCTGCGTCTTTTAACGCGCCTTCTTTGGTTCCGCATAGCGTTAAGTCTTCACGGTGACCGTAAATACGCTGTGCTTCTTCCATTGCCTCAGGGTCGTACGCCTGCACTTTTGCGCCTGCTTGCCAGAGAGATTCCATAACCACACGGCTAGGCGCTTCGCGCATATCATCCGTATTGGGTTTGAAAGCAAGCCCCCATAGCGCTACAACTTTACCCTCTAGCGCGCCATTGAAGTGACGGTCGATTTTTTCAAATAAAGTGTTTTTTTGACATTGATTACGCTCTTCTACCGCTTTGAGCACCTTGGCATCAAAACCGATCCCCTCGGCGGTGCGGATTAGCGCCTGAACATCTTTGGGAAAACAGGAACCGCCATATCCAGCGCCTGGGTAGATAAAGTGATACCCAATACGGGGGTCGCTGCCTATGCCTTGACGAACCATTTCTATGTCGGCACCGAGGCGTTCTGCTAGATTCGCCATCTCGTTCATAAAACTAATTTTCGTGGCCAGCATGCAGTTAGCAGCGTACTTCGTTAGCTCAGCACTGCGCACATCCATGGTGATGATTTTGTCATGGTTGCGATTAAACGGTGCGTAGAGCTCACGCATAATATCAATGGTCGTGCTCTCCGTGGTGCCAATGATAATGCGGTCTGGCTTTTTGCAATCTGCCACCGCACTCCCTTCTTTCAAAAATTCGGGATTAGAAACCACGTCGAAGGGAATATCAGTATCACGCTTTGCTAATACGGCGACCACTTTAGCGGTCACTTTATCCGCCGTACCAACGGGCACTGTTGATTTGTTAACTACGACGACTGATTTTTCGATGTGCGTGGCAATAGTCTCTGCCACCTTGAGCACATACTGGAGATCGGCACTGCCATCTTCATCGGGGGGCGTACCTACCGCAATGAACTGTACATCTCCGTGCTTGACACCTTTCTCAGCTTGGGTGGTGAACGTTAAGCGGCCCGCGGCATAGTTCTCTTTTACCAGCGCCTCTAAGCCGGGCTCATAAATAGGAATATCACCCTGTTCCAAGCGTGCGACTTTTGCAGCGTCAACATCTACGCAAATGACATTGTGACCCACATCAGCAAGAACGGCACCTTGCACCAGCCCCACATAGCCTGTTCCAAACACGGTTACGTTCATACTTTCCCTATCCACTCACATAGCTAGCTAATCGACACGGCCCGACACAATGCTCTAAGGCATCGGCCGCCAGCGGTAAACGTGAGCTATCATACCTGTTCTCGGCTGCGCTGTAATGCTGTGCCATTTTTTGCAACACAACCGATTGATTTTGGGTCAGCATGCAGCAACTGGCTAGATGAAAATTGTAGTCTTAAAGCATAAAAAACCGGCCCCTAGAAAGGGGCCGGTTCATTATCTACTGCAGGGGTTACAACTTTAAGCTTGGTTTAACCAAGGCTTAGAAGTGGTAACGAGCGCCTGTCAGGTAGTACAGGTCATCGCCGTCAGCATTAACTTCAGAGTTAGTGCCATCCAGAGTTACGTTGATGGACTGCTGATCGGGCTGTTGCAGCTCAAGGAACACGTCAAAGTTGCTAGAAACTTTGTAGTAAGAACCCAGGGCCCAAGAAGTACGGCTATCAGCATTCTGGCCATCCGGATCTACGTCGTAGATGTCGCCAGTGAATGCCCAAGGACCGGTAGTGTAAGTAGCGCCCAGGCCTACTTTATCAAAACCACCGCCTACTTCATCGCTGTTCTCACGGCCTTCGTAGCCCAGACGAACAGAGAACTGATCGTTTACAGCGTAAGAACCAATCAGGCCACCCAGTAGTTCACCGTTGCCACCACCGTTGCTGCCGTTGTTCGGGTCAACGCGACGCACGTCTTCAACAAAACCCAGACCTACAGTGAACGGGCCTTGTGCGTAACGAACACCACCTTGCGGTGCGATTACGGTACCTTCGCCGTTCGGGTTAGAATCGCCACGAACGCTGTAGTGTTTCAGCTGCAGGAATGCAGTGAAGCCTTGCAGGTCAGGCGTGTAGTAACCGATAGAGTCGCCGCGAGACTGTTTACGGTGGCCAGCGAATTCTAGGCCACGGTCGATGTACACGTCGAACGGCAGAGTTACGAACTGGTTGTAGAAGCTGTCGAAGTTACCAGCTTGGAATGTACCGTACTGCTTGCTTTGCAGACCGATGTAGCTCTGGCGGACTTCGTTGAAGCCACCGTCGGTGTCGTTCTCGTCACCAGTGAAGCGCCACTCCAGACGACCGAAAGCGGTCAAATCAGAAGTCACTTCCTGGCTCATGCGCAGGCCCAAACGAGAGTAAACGTCTACAAACTCTTCGCCGTTGTCTTGGAAGTTGCCGTTGGAGTCATACTCCGGGCCGCCACCAGCAACGCCCATAGCGATACGGCCGTAGACGTCCAGTTTGGTGCCGTCTTGGTCATATACGGTAGCTGCTTGAGCGGCAGCGGAGGCGCCCAGGGCACCAACAATAGCAGTCGCTAAAAGTGTCTTTTTCATGATGTAGGTTCCTTAACTAGCTTACTGTTTCGATCGTTATTACTGGCCTTCAAATGAAGCCAGTAAGTGGCTTGCGGGCCATGCTCTTTTTCTCATCCGCCGGTTTTTCCCGGTGGTATGCGACATGTCCTCAACAAAGCCTTGTTATAGTCCAATGCTCGCAGGTCAAACTCTATACCGGGATTCCAGGGAACGCAATAGAAAAAAACAGTGTTTTTTTACGATTTGTGATTTTTTTTGGAACCCTTACTCACGTTCTAGGTCTCAGTGGCCTTCGAACTTCTGCTGCAAACCTTTCAGCTTCTCTTCCAAGCTAAGCGGTTTTTTCTGCTCGTTTTTTTCCGCTATGACTTCTTTTACATGCTGGCGACGAGGAGAGTGAGTGGCTTTTGACGATGCCGCTGCGCTCTTTTCCGCTGGGCTTTTTGAGGGTGGTGATGCCCGCTCTGCCGCCTCAGTGCCAGGGTGGTCTTTACGTCGTTCGCTGGCATGCTGCGCGGCTTCTTTATCTACTTTACCAGATGGCTTGCCGTCTAAATCCACGCGCTCTGCCCCCTCACGCATTGATTTCACGTAGCGCGGCAAATTGACGTAATTTGCCAGCGCACGGCGAATCAATTTGCCCGACCAAGCCTCGCGTTCAGCAAGGTCTTGATGAATCCCTACCTTGAGCGGTTTGGTGTGCCCTTTAAAAAAGGCCTCCGGGTAGCGCTGATACCACTGTTTTAGCAATGCTTGCGGTGAAGGGGGCGCTTCGGCTTTTTCAGCCGCAGGCTCGCTCACCGATGGCTGTTCTGGATCTAACCCCCGAGGCTCTGGCACCGCTGCCTGCTGAGCTACTTCTGCGTACTCTTTAACAGGCGACGGCTCCACTGTTGGCGCTGAGTGACTGGCCTCCAACGACGCTAACTGCTGTTTCAGCCGCTGATTTTCCGCGCGCAGTGCTGTAATTTCGGCATTTTTTTGTTCGAGCCGTGTTTCTAACGTTTCTAGTAAATGCAGTACGCTGGCGGCCATAACCCCCTCCTTTGACCTGATCAGTCGCTGACGCGCTCGTACACAACGAAATCGTAGTGTGGCTGCCCTTCTGCTGGCTGGCCGGGCACGCGCTGAACTTCTTTCCATTCATCCATGGAAAAGTCTGGAAAATGGGCGTCACCCTCAACTTCTATATCGACTTCTGTAATGTAGAGCCGCTGGGCAAAGGGTAACGCTTGACGATAAATCTCCCCGCCCCCCATTACCATGATTTCTTCTGCGGCTTCGATGGTGGCGTGCTGGTCAGCCAGTTCCAGCGCGACCGGCAGTTCATGGCATACGCGGGTGCCTTCTGCGGTGAAGCTGGTGTCCCGAGTAACCACGATGTTGAGCCGGTTAGGCAGTGGCTTACCGATTGATGCATAGGTTTTACGGCCCATGACCAATGGCTTCGCTTGGGTCATACGTTTAAAAAATTTTAAATCTTCAGGCAAATACCACGGTAGGTTGCCATCTACGCCAATGACACGATTTTTGGCCATGGCCACAATCATGGCAATCGGCACCAGTGATTCGTAAGTGTTGGCTGACTGACTCATACGGCCACCTTTGCTTTGATGTGTGGATGCGACTCGTAGCCTTCGATGTGAATATCGTCGAAGGTGAAATCAAACAAGCTAGTGACATCAGGGTTGAGTGCGAGCGTCGGCGGTGCCATCGGCGTGCGGGCTAGCTGCTCTTGGGCTTGTTCAAGGTGGTTGCTGTATAGGTGCGCATCGCCCAGCGTGTGAACGAACTCGCCGGGCTGTAAGCCGGTGACTTGCGCCACCATGCTGAGCAGCAGCGCGTAGCTTGCAATATTAAACGGCACGCCAAGGAAAATATCCGCACTGCGTTGGTAAAGCTGGCATGAAAGCCGCCCATTGGCTACGTAAAACTGGAACAGGCAGTGGCACGGTGGCAGCTTCATTTCGTCTACCTGACCAGGGTTCCAGGCCGATACGATCAAGCGGCGCGACTGTGGATTAGTGCGAATCTGCTCTAGCACGTTGGCAATTTGGTCAACGCTGCCACCGTTAGGGCTTGGCCAGCTGCGCCATTGGTAGCCATATACGGGGCCTAGGTTGCCGTTTTCATCAGCCCATTCATCCCAAATACGCACGCCGTTCTCTTTGAGATAGCCAATATTGGTATCTCCTTTAAGGAACCACAGCAGCTCGTGAATAATGGAGCGCAGATGCAGCTTTTTCGTCGTCAACAGTGGGAAGCCACGTGAGAGATCAAAGCGCATTTGATGGCCAAACACCGAGCGGGTACCCGTGCCCGTGCGGTCGCTGCGGTCAACGCCTTGCTCCAGCACGGTGCGCATCAGGTCCAGGTAAGGCTGTTCAAGCGCGGGTAACGTTGATGTCATTGCAGGCGTGGGCGTTGTTGCAGTCACAGAAATTCCAGGTTAACAGCTAATGTGGGACTGTATTCTAGGCTCACAGCTGCGTATTGGCTACCAGCTCAGAGAGGGAATACCGCACCCTGAAAAACCAAGGCACGGATCAAAGCTCCTGGATTGCCCCTAAAAAAGTAGACACCTTTTTTCGAGAGAAGGTGTTATGAAATACAAATGTAGCCCCAGGTATTCA
>NZ_JAWJBT010000027.1:0-53182 GCF_046536035.1 Halomonas sp. SIMBA_159 | reverse complement strand
TCATTCACCGCTGGTAACGCTTGGCGTCCCCGGCAGCGGATGCGTACTTTACGGATTCGCGGCCGGGTTGGCAAGAGGGTTTTGAAAAAAAAGCGGCAGACGATGCCAAAGGCAAGTCTGCCGCAAACCACCGATCAGTACCCTGACCAGAGAGTGCCTGGTAAACGCCTAGGCTTAAATCTCAAAGCCCAAGCCAAAATCTTCGCTTGAGATGGCCATTAAGCTGCCCGCTCCCGCTTGGATCATTGCCGCGTGCGCTTTGGTACGCGGTAACAAACGCTGGTAATAGAACCGCGCTGTATTCAGCTTTGCCTGATAGAAAGCGTCATCATCACCGTCCTGGGAGGCAGCCGCCTGCTTGGCAGCACGTGCGAACAGGTAAGCAACCGTCACGTAGCCTGAGTACATCAAATAATCGACGCTAGCAGCCCCTACTTCTTCACGGTCCTGCATCGCTTTCATACCGATGCCCATGGTGAGCTCGCCCCACTCGGCGTTCAGCTTAGCCAGCGGCGCAATAAACTCTTTCAGCGCAGGATTGCTCTCCTCTGACTTACAGAACTTGTGAATCTCTTTAGTGAACACCTTTAGCGACTCGCCTTGGCTCATCAGCACTTTGCGCCCCAGCAGATCAAGCGCTTGAATACCGGTCGTACCCTCATAGAGGCGTGTGATGCGCGCATCGCGCACCAGTTGCTCCATGCCCCACTCTTTAATAAAGCCGTGGCCACCAAAAATCTGCACGCCTTCATTGGTACACTCGAAGCCCACTTCCGTCAGAAAAGCTTTGACGATGGGTGTTAATAGACCGAGCAGCGTCTCCGCTCGCTCTTTCTGCTCGCCCGGCGCGCCGTGCTCAACAATATCGAGCATTTGAGCGGTATACAGCACCAGCATGCGGCCGCCTTCGGCAAAGGCTTTTTGTGTCAGCAGCATACGGCGTACATCAGGGTGCACAATAATAGGATCAGCGACTTTATCCGGCTCTTGTACGCCAGACAGCCCACGCATTTGTAAGCGGTCGCGCGCATAGCTCAGCGAGTTTTGGAAGCTAGCCTCCATCAACCCCAAGCCTTGTATCCCCACGCCTAGGCGAGCCGCGTTCATCATAGTGAACATGCAGGCCAGACCTTTATTCGGCGCACCCACCAAATAGCCCGTTGCGCCGTCAAAGTTCATGACGCAGGTAGCGTTACCACGGATACCCATTTTGTGCTCAAGCGAACCACAGCTGACGCCATTGCGCTCGCCAGGGTTACCCGCAGCGTCCGGCAAAAATTTGGGCACAACGAACAGCGAAATACCTTTAGAGCCTTCGGGGGCATCCGGCAGCTTGGCCAGCACGAGATGGACGATATTTTCAGCTAGATTGTGTTCACCGGCCGAGATAAAGATTTTGGTGCCGGTCATATGGTAAGCATCACCTTCAGCGGGCACTGCACGAGTTTTGATCAAACCAAGGTCGGTACCGCAGTGCGGCTCCGTCAAGCACATAGTGCCAGTCCAAACACCCTCTACCAGCTTGGTAAGATATGCAGCCTTTTGCTCATCAGTGCCGTGGTGACGAAGCGCATCCGCCGCACCATGTGACAAGCCCGGGTACATACCCCACGCCAGGTTAGTGGCGCAGATCATTTCAGAGAGCATCATCGCCAATGAATGTGGAAGGCCCTGACCACCCTGTTCAGGATCTGCCGCCAAACTCGGCCAACCGCCTTCAACATACTGCTGATAGGCTTCTTTAAATCCTTTAGGAGCTTTTACCTCGCCCCCTTCCAGCAAGCACCCCTCCTCATCACCGCTTTGATTGAGAGGTAGCAGCACCTCACGAGCAAAGCGACCACCCTCTTCCAAAATCGCACTCACGACATCTGGCGAGGCATCTTCACCATTGGGTAATGCGGCGTAGTGGCTTGGGTAATCAAACATTTCGTCCATCACGAAACGCATGTCACGCAGAGGGGCTTGATAGCTGGGCATGTCACTTCTCCTAAACAGGGGGCTGAAAGGGCTGGGCTTTACCAACGGCTTTCAAACACATGTTTGAAAATTAGCGCGCTCACACAGCACAGTCAAGCAGTCGTTTGAATTAAGCTCAAAAACCGACTACAACTTTGGTCGCCATAACTAGAATGACCTGTTTTACATACAAAAAAGCCTGCTCGAAATATGAGCAGGCTGGCCAGGAGCAGTGTGCTTAAAGCGGATTACTGCATGCGTATACCGCCATCCAAACGAATCACCTCTCCATTGAGCATGGGGTTGGTAATGATTTGCTCTGCTAACAGCGCAAACTCTTCAGGTTTCCCCAAGCGCTTGGGAAAAGGCACGGCAGCAGCCAATGCCTGAGCGGCCTCATCCGGGATTTCGCTCATCATTGGCGTCTCAAACACCCCAGGAGCAATCGCCATGACGCGAATGGCATGGCGGGATAACTCTCGCGCCGCTGGCAGGCTCATTCCCACAACCCCCGCCTTAGAAGCGCTGTAGGCACACTGCCCCACTTGCCCATCAAACGCCGCAATAGAAGCTGTGTTGATAATCACACCACGCTCACCGCTATCACCGGGCTGGTTGTTAGCCATCGCAGCAGCAGCGAGCCGCATCACGTTAAAGGTGCCGACTAAGTTGATATTGACCGTGCGCGCATAGCTATCAAGATCGGCAGGATTACCTTCTCGATCCACCAGCTTGGCGACGCTCACCACACCCGCGCAGTGAACCACCCCAGAAAGCCCACTTTCGCCACCCAACGCCACCGCCGTATTCACCGCCTGCTGCATATCAGCGGCAGAGGTGATATCAGCGATACAGGCTTTGGCCTGAGCACCCAGCTGTTCTGCTAGATTCGACACTCGATCACTCATATCGCACAGCAGCACATTAGCGCCAGCGTTTACCAGCCGCTCTGCCGTTGCCGCCCCAAGACCTGAGGCAGCGCCAGTAATCAAAAACGTACGATCCTTTACCTGCATGACACTCTCCCTATGAATTATGAGTTATCGCGTACTTGCTCTGCCGCTTGAGCACGTAGCTTAAAGCGCTGAATCTTGCCGCTGGGTGTTTTAGGTAGCTCATCGACAAACTCAATCACCCTAGGGAAAGCGTGGGTAGAGAGCCGTTCGCGCACCTGCTGGCGAATTTCTTCGGCCAGGGCATCACTCGGCTCATAACCATCGCGCAACACAATGTAAGACTTGATCACTTCACCACGAATCTCGTCCGGCTGCCCCACCGCCGCGGATTCCGCCACCGCTGGATGTGTCATCACGCTATTTTCAACGTCTGTCGGGCCTACCCGATAACCTGCAGTAGTGATGATGTCATCGTCGCGGCCTGCAAACTGGAACGAACCATCTTCATTGCGAATCACCACATCGCCGGTCAGGTAGTAACCGTTAACGAAGGGGTCTTTCTCCTGCCAGGTATAGCCTTGGAAAAAGTGGGCGGGTGAATTCTTGATATCCACCGCTAAAACACCAGGCTCACCGGGCGGCAGCTCGTTATATTCCGCATCAAGAATGGCCAGTCGGTAGCCCGGCATAGGAACGCCCATGGCCCCCACGTGTTTGGGGTGCTCAAGAGAGTGGTGGTTATTACAGGTCATCCCGGTTTCCGTTTGGCCGTAATGATCCATCACCGGGCAACCCAGCGATCTTTCTACCCAGGTAACAACCTCCGTGTTCAGCGGCTCGCCAGCAGAGCTGGCTGCTCGCAGCGTTAATGTTTGATGGGCGTCATCAAACAGGCCAGACGCTTTCATCAAACGGTATGCCGTCGGCGCCGCTGCAAAATTGGTGATGCGGTGGCGCTTCATAAATGCCAGCGCACCCTCTGCACTGAACCCTGTTTCACAGAAATGGGTTGTAACACCCAGTAAGAGCGGCCCAGCAATAGCGTAATAGAGACCATAGGCCCAGCCAGGGTCCGCCATATTCCAGAAGCGGTCATCTTCACGAAGGTCAACCGCCAGCTCCATATAGAGCGCAAATGCGGTCATACCCGATAACGGCACCGCTACCCCTTTGGGCTTGCCCACCGTGCCGGAAGTAAACATCTGTAGAAATGGCTTATCCGGCGAAAGCCGGGGTGGCGCCTCACTCATTGACGTATACGTCAATGCGGTCTGCCAATCGAGGTCGTTGGCATGCTCACTGGTTGCACCGCCCACGGCTAAAACGGGCGGACACTGACTTAAGCCATCAAACTTGTAGCGATTGGCATGATCGGTAATAACCAACTTGGTATCGGCACGGCCAAGACGGTAATCCACGGCGTCCGGCCCAAAGGCAGTAAATAGCGGCTGGTAGACGGCCCCGATGCGCCACGTTGCCAGCACGGTGATCAGCAAATTAACAGAACGGGGCAGCATGCAGGCAATCCGGTCGCCCTCACCGAGCCCTTGGCTTTTGAACCAGCCTGCTAATTGGCCGCTCTGCTGATCAAGTTCGGAATAGGTCAGCGTATGGGTTTGGCCCTGGGTATCTTCATGCACTAGCGCCAATACATCACCACGCCCTTGGCGCACATGCCGGCCACAACAGGCTTCAAAGGCGTTTAAATATCCATCCTGATGGTCGTCAAGCTTGGCGACGACGCTATCAACCGAAAAGCTTTCAAGAAAAGTCGAATACGGGGGAAGTGACGTGGATGTTGCTGTCATGACGGCTCTCTTATGTTGTTGGTCGTGAGCACCCGGACAGGCAGGATTCAACGTAGCGTTGGCATTACTGTGCGTTTACGTTAACGGAAACCTACCGATAGACCAACGCTAAAAGCATTTACCCAAGAGCGCAAGCCACAAGCGCGGCTATGAGGTTAGACGTTGGTCGATTGGGAAGAGACAGCGCCAAGCATTAGCGCGACAGGATCATTGCCACCAGCTCATCAGCAAGGTCGTCTGGGGTGCGCGGGCCGTTGGGGTCATACCAACGAACGGTCCAGTTCAATGCGCCTAAAATAAAGCGAGAAACGAGAAAGCGGTCGCCATGAATCAGCCCTGCCGACAGAGCATCATCAATCACCTCAACCCACATCGCCTCATAAGCATCGCGTAGGTGGCTAAGGTGGGCACTGGCGGCGGGGTCTAACCGTCGCCATTCAAACAGCGCCACCACGTGAGCATTACGATCTGCAAACAGCGTTTCCAGGTGAGCCCTTGCCATGGCATGCAGCCGAGCTTCTGCGCTGTCGGGGCAAGATTGCAACGCGGCTTTTGCGATACCTAGCGCGTTCTGGGTGCCCTCCTCAATCACTGCTGCCAGAATTTCCTGCTTATCTTTGAAGTGATGAAACAGGCTGCCGGACTTGATGCCCATTTCCTGGGCCAGCATGCGCACCGTGGTGCGATCAAAGCCCTCTTGGACGAATAGCTGAGCTGCTAAGCGCGTCAATTCCTTGCGGCGAGGAGATGCATTCATTACATTCATGTCATTTACACTAGCGCTTGCTTGGTTACGTAGGAGAAGACCACAGCCCCGCGAGTGGGTCAACGCATCGCTAATCACTCAGCCAGATAATCACAAAAAATCTATCAGGAGATAGACAATGAGTAGCGCTACCGACGTCGTCTTTTTATCCGCCGCCCGCACCCCGATGGGCGGCATGATGGGCAGCCTTTCCAGCATGAGCGCCCCCGAGCTTGCCGCAGTTGCCATCCGTGCCGCCATTGAACGCGCAGGCATCGATGCTGCCGCTATTGAAGAGGGCATCATGGGCTGCGTTTTGCCTGCTGGCGTTAAACAGGGCCCCGCACGCCAGGCGATGCGCCAAGCAGGCATTCCCGATGCCAACGGTGCCACCACCATCAATAAACTCTGCGGGTCAGGCATGAAAGCCACTATGCTCGCGCATGATTTGATCAAAGCAGGTAGCGGAGAGATTTTATTAGCAGGCGGCATGGAGTCTATGTCGAATGCGCCTCATGTACTCACTAAGGCACGCGGCGGCTATCGACTGGGCCACGGAGAGCTCAAAGACCATATGTTCCTAGATGGCCTGGAAGATGCCGAAACCGGCAAACTTATGGGTGTCTTTGCGCAGGATGTAGCCACAGAGCGCGGCTATACCCGCGAGCGGCTGGACGACTTTGCCATTGCTTCGCTTGAACGAGCGATGGCCGCCACCAACAATGGCGATTTAGACGCCGAAATGGCCCCTGTCACGGTCACCACGCGCCAAGGCGACACCGTTGTTTCTCACGATGAGCAGCCCTTCCAAGCCAAGCTGGATAAAATCCGTCAGCTGCGTCCCGCGTTTGCAAAAGATGGCACCATCACCGCTGCCAACGCCAGCTCTATCTCCGACGGAGCGTCGGCTCTGATTCTTGCCAGCAAAGAAGCAGCCCAGCGTCACGACATCAAACCGCTGGCCAGAATGCTAGGGCATGCCACTCACTCCCGTCATCCAAGCGAATTTACCATCGCCCCTGTAGGCGCAATTGAAAAGCTGATGAAAAAGCTTGGCTGGGGCGTTAACGATGTCGATCTGTTTGAGATCAACGAAGCCTTCGCCGTCGTGACCCTCATGGCCATGGACGACCTTGGCTTACCCCATGAGAAGGTGAACGTGTTTGGCGGCGCTTGTGCTCAAGGCCACCCTATTGGCTCCACCGGCTCCCGTATTATTGCCACGCTAATTCATGCTCTGCGCACGAAAGGCGGCAAACGCGGTATTGCCAGCCTTTGCATTGGCGGCGGTGAAGCCACCGCCGTTGCCGTTGAACTCATGGATTAAACAGCCCAATACACTATCCATGTCGCGTCTTGGCAGAAGCTATGCCAAGGCGCGCATATCGTCTTTATAATCGCGATCACTCGATTCAGCGCTGGCCATTGCTTGCCAATCTAACTGCTCCAGAGGCCGTTCCGCCTCATCTTCATCATGTGCGCCAGATACTGGAGCCTCTTCAACAATCTGGAACTGCCCCGCATACTCACGCATCTGCAGCGCTTCCTGAGTTAACCCCTCTGCACTTTGCGCCGTTTGGTTAACCAGGCGCATCGCATCTTGAGTTGTCGCGTCGATTTGCGTAACGGCAACGTTCACTTCTTCAATACCGCGACGCTGCTCTTCAGAGGCTTTAGCCATTTGTGCCATTAAATGCTCGACTTCCGTCGCGGCCTGCATAATTGCCCGAGTGTGCTCGCCGGCCTGCTGGGAAAGCTCGCTACCTTCTTCAACGCTTCTGCGCGATGCTTCAATACGCGCACGAATATCGTGAGCAGCATCGGCACTGCGCGTTGCTAGCGCCCTCACTTCGCTAGCCACTACGGCAAATCCGCGCCCATGCTCGCCAGCCCGCGCCGCCTCTACAGAGGCGTTCAATGCCAAAATATTGGTTTGGAACGCAATGCTTTCGATTACCTTAATAATGCTTTGAATTTCTTCGGAGTGCTCGTTAATAGACTGCATGGTGGCGATAAACTGAGCGATCACTTCATCGCCCTGCTGCGCTTTATGAGACACGTCGGTGGTAGAGCGATTTACATGCGCTGCGCTTTCTGCGTTTTGATTCACCGTCGCGGTGAGCTGCTCAAGGCTCGCGGCCATTTGCTGCAGCGCCGATACCTGAGAATCGGTTTGTCCAGCCAACTGCTGGCTTTGCGTCGCCATGGCTTGGCTGTCGCTATACACCTGCTGGCTGCTGTTATTGAGATGATTTACGGTGGTGGTTAATGAACGCTGCATATTCGCCAGCTCGCTAAACAGCTGGCCAATTTCATTATTGGCGTGCGCCTCCACCGGAGAGGATAAATCGCCCTTGGCAATACGTTTGAAGTGTTGAGTAATAACGCGCAGCGGCCGCAAAACGTTCCGACGTACGCCCCATACGACTAGGCCTACGACCAGCAGCGCCAGCACGACAACCCCCACCACCCCCATAAACAGCAGCGATGAGACTTTCTCAAAACGGTCAAATAGGCCAGCGCCACGGGCCACTGAGTAGCCGTAAAACGCTTCTGCAGTGTCAACGAACTGCTGGCTGCTATCATCCACCCGAGATTCGCCAGAAAGAAAGCCGCGGAAATCGCGCTCTTCTAGCATCATCATCTGCAGGTTAAGGTTATTATTCACCAAGGATTGAAAATTACTCGCCAGTTGGCCAACCAGCTCTGGCTGCTGCTCCTCAGGAAAGTGCGCTTGGAAAGCCTCAAAATGCGTGGACGCTGACGCCAGCAGCCGGTTCGCCTCCTCCACAAGCGGCTCGGGGCGATCAAAAGAGGGAGTGCGGATCAGCTCAGCTGCACGGTTCATCTGCACCCTTGCGCGCAACAGCTGTGTATAAGCGCTGTTTAGATCGCGCACCTGGGCCATGTCGCGTTGCTGCATCGATGTAAACGCATCGCGGCCAAACTGATTGGCAAACAGCCCCAAGCCGCCGATGGCAAGCACAAGGCAAGTGAAGGTCACGAGTACCAGCGTCCAGCTTGCCTTGACGCTTAGATTATTGATTACTTTCATAGTGCACTCCGTCGAGATAGGAATGATCAGCTTTTTTGCAGCGGTAGCCACAGCTGTAAACGGCGGCGGATCTCGAACAGCGCCTGTTCGTAAGCGTCTAACTTACTGATCAAGCGGGGGTCACGGATGTCCCAGAATAAAATTTCGTCTGCCTTCCCTTGCCAGTCCCGGCACGCCTGCTGAGCTTTGTCACACAGCACGATCACCACGTCGAAGGCTTCGTTCTCGAATTGATCTAACGACTTGCTGTGCAGCCCCTCTGTCGAAAGACCCTGTTTTTTTAAGGCTTCAAGGGTTAGCACATGAGGCTCATCAGGTGCCGAGCCTGCACTAAAAGTTTCGAAGCGATCCCCGGCCATATGGCGAAGTAGCACTTCTCCCATCAGGGAGCGCGCAGAATTGGCATTGCAGAGAAAAAGCACGCAACGCTTCGACATAGTTCAACAACCTCTTATTTAATTTTACATCGCCACCATACGCCCAGATGATGACGGAGATATTGCAGCTCAAGCCGGCGGCTAGAAATATACGAAAAAACATATATTATGAAAGCCATCTAAGGCTGTTTTCACCAAGGAGCCCCCATGGCCCTGCTTGCGGATTTACCCAATCTCGACCCTGAGCTCTTTCAAGCCCCTAGCCTCGAATCATTGGGGTTACCGCCCTCCTCGCTTCCCGCGCCAAAAGTGCTGCTGCTGTACGGATCGCTACGCGAGCGCTCATTCAGCCGCTTGGCGGTTGAAGAAGCCGCCCGCCTGCTGAACGCGATGGGCGCTGAAGCACACATTTTTAACCCGCGCGGCCTGCCGCTCCCTGATGCCGAAGATGCCAGCCACCCGAAGGTGGAAGAGCTACGCTCCCTAGCACAGTGGGCAGACGGCATGGTGTGGTGCTCGCCAGAGCGTCACGGGGCGATGACGGGCATTATGAAAGCACAAATTGATTGGATTCCCCTGGCGTTAGGCGGCGTACGCCCTACCCAAGGCAAAACCCTGGCCGTGATGCAGGTTTGCGGTGGTTCACAATCGTTTAACACGGTGAACCAGCTGCGCATTTTGGGCCGCTGGATGCGCATGGTGACGATCCCTAACCAATCTTCCGTACCCAAAGCCTTTATGGAATTCGATGACAACGACCGCATGAAGCCCTCGCCGTTTTATGATCGCATCGTGGATGTCATGGAAGAACTCGTAAAATTCACCCTGCTGGTACGGGAGCGTAGCGACCTGCTCACCGACCGATACTCAGAGCGTAAAGAGAGCGCCGAAGAGCTTTATAAGCGCGTTAACCAGCGCGCCATCTAATCAAGGAGTGAGGTGCCATGTCACATCAGGAGAAGGCAGCCCCCAGCAGTGCTGATATGGGGCTTTTCGAGCGCTATCTTTCGCTTTGGGTCGCCGCTGCGATTGTGGCAGGTATTGCGCTGGGACAGTGGGCCCCCGCCATTCCCGAGGCTCTCTCACGCTTTGAATATGCGCAGGTGTCGATTCCGATCGCTGTACTGATATGGGCGATGATTTTCCCCATGATGGCGCAAATTGACTTTAGCGCCATTGCAGGCGTGCGCCGCCAGCCAAAAGGGCTGGCCATCACCACCACGGTGAACTGGCTCATCAAACCCTTCACCATGTTTGCCCTGGCGTGGCTATTTTTTATGGTGATTTTTAAACCCTGGATCCCTGATGCGCTGGCCAGCCAATACCTCGCAGGGGCCATTTTGCTGGGCGCTGCGCCCTGTACCGCGATGGTTTTCGTCTGGAGCTACCTGACCCGTGGCGATGCGGCCTATACCCTGGTACAAGTCGCCCTCAACGACCTGATCATGCTGTTTGCCTTTGCGCCAATCGTGGTCTTGCTGCTGGGTGTTTCCAATATTCAGGTACCCTGGGATACGGTGCTGCTGTCGGTAGTGCTCTACATCGTCATTCCCCTGGCGGCAGGTTACCTCACGCGAAAAACCCTTATCGCTAAGCGCGGTGCCCAGTGGTACGACAACGTCTTTATGAAGCGCATAGGCCCCATCACTCCCATGGGATTGATCATTACCCTGGTACTGCTTTTCGCGTTTCAAGGCGATGTCATCCTGAACAATCCACTGCATATTGTGCTTATCGCCACTCCGCTGATACTACAGACGTTTTTAATCTTCTTTATCGCCTATGGTTGGGCAAAAGCGTGGCGCGTACCGCACAATATTGCTGCTCCCGGGGCGATGATTGGTGCCAGCAACTTTTTTGAGCTTGCCGTGGCCGCCGCCATTGCGCTGTTTGGCCTGCAATCGGGCGCTGCTCTAGCAACGGTGGTGGGTGTACTGGTAGAGGTACCGCTGATGCTGGCCCTGGTGCGCATTGCCAATAACACGCGCCAGCATTTCCCTACTCATGCTTAAGGAGCCTGCTTGATGGCGCACTATTTGATTTTTCTCGGCTCGACCAGAACGTCAACGCCTCCCGCGCCCGCCCGCCTTGGCGAGCGGGTAGCCAAAGCGTGCTTGCAGTTACTCAGCGCACAGCGCGATACGACGGCGGAGATTATTGACCCGCTCTCACTCGATTTGAGCGGTCCGTTTAAACCGCATTTTGCCTACTCCGCCTCCACGGTACCGGATGACCTGGACGCCCTAGCAATGAAAATTGATCAAGCAGATGGCTACGTCATGGTCAGCCCTGAGTACAACCACGCCATGAGCCCAGCACTGAGTCATTTACTGAATCACTTTGGCGCGTCGCTATTTGCGTTTAAACCCAGCGCCATCGTCACCTACTCCATGGGCCAGTGGGGCGGTGCCCGCGCTGCGGTGAGTATGCGCTCGTTTCTATCTGAGCTGGGCTGCTTGCCTGTCTCCGCGATGATACATATCCCAAAGGCTCATGAAGTCCTCGATAGCGATGGGCAATTCCGTGCAGAGCAAGAGCGCTGGGAAGGCTATTTTGGCCGCACGCTAGCACAGTTGATATGGTGGGCAAACGCCGCCAAAGCGCACAAGGCCGAGCAAGATCCTACTAGCCTATCGCCAGCTATTAACCAAACACCCTCTCAGCGTGACGCCCCTTAATGGATGGTGAACATGTTGACTACCCACCCACGTAAGAGGCGCTCAAGAAGCGATGGACCCGATCATTGACATAGAAGAAAAAGCTGCCGCTTTTATCAAGCAACAAGGTGGTGTGGTCACGGTGCGGTTTTCACCCCGTCACGGCTGCTGCGGAGGCACGTCGCGCATCGCCATCGCTGAGACATCTGCCCCCAAAGAGACCTCAACATTTGAATGCCACCAACTGCAAGGAACGACGCTCTGGATAGCGCCAGAGCTTATCCAGCAAGGCTTACGGCTTCGGGTGGAAGGGTGGTGGAAGCTGCGGCGGCTATTTGTCGATGGCGCACCGTTACACGCGGGGCACGCGGATGCTCAGCAGCACTAACGTTGCCGCCAACATCAGCAGTGCCGTTAGCCATAATGCGTCAGCGCCCGCTTGATCAATCAGCAGACCAAACAGCAGCGGCGCAAGCGCCTGCAAGGCCCTCGCAGGCACCATGATGAGCCCTTGCCTGCGTCCAAATCCATGAGGGCCAAACAACGCCAGCGGCAGCGTGCCGGAGGCAATCGTCATCATGCCGTTGCCAGCACCATGGAGTAACGCAAACCCAGCGGCGGGCATCCCAAAGAGTGTTAATAGTGCCGCTCCTAGCGGATGAAGCGTGGTGGCGACCCTCCCTGCCACCAAGGGATGAAAGCGGCGAAGTAGCACGAACTCCCCCATTCGCGCCGCCACTTGGGCTGGCCCCACCAAAGCCGCTGCGGCAATCGCCACCGAAAGCGACACCCCGCTCTCCTGTAAAAGCCGCGGCAGATGCGCCGCCATCGCGGTGGAGACAAACCACCCCGCCGCAAAGACGTAGGCCAGGAGTAGCATGGTGAAACGAGGCCGATCGGGAGAAACGGAGGTTGTGCTCGACGCGTTGAATTCAGCGCTAGGCTCCGCTTTTGGCAGTCGAGCGTTCAATGGTAGGCCCACCAACACATGCGCCAACGCCCAGCTAGCACAGGCGACACGCCAGCCCCACTCGCTCTCAATGAAGGCAGTGACTGGCCAGCCAACGGTGCTGGCAAACCCCGCCACAAGCGTCACCCCAGTAATTGAGGCGCGGGCTTGATTGCCTAACAATCGGCTGAGCGTGGCAAAGGCCGCATCGTATAGCCCTAATGCCATGCCTACGCCAATGACTAGCCAGGCAAACACCAATGACACCGCCCCTTGCGATAGTGACAGTGCTGCAAGCCCCAGTGCCATAACGCCATTAGACGCCATCAGCACGCCGCGCCCCCCTTGGCGGTCAATCAAGCGCCCCACACTTGGCCCCAATATGGCCACTAGCAGTAGTGCTGCTGAAAACGCCCCAAAGACCCAACTAGAGGAAAGTCCCATTTCGCGGCCAATAGGCACAGCAAGAATGGCGGGCAGATAATAACTGGATGCCCAGGAAAGCGTTTGCGCACTCCCTAACGTGAGCGTCAAACCAATCCTGGGCGAATGGGTCATGCCGCTTGCTTAGGCAACGCAAGGGCCATCATAGAGCTTGCCGCCACCAAGGCAGCCGCCACCCAAAGGCAGGCACTCAGGCCGTATTCCATGTAGAGCCACCCGGAGAGCAGCGTGCCGACCAAGCGCCCCATGGCATTAGCCATATAGTAAAACCCTACGTCCATCGAGACGCCGTCAGCGCGGGCATAGTGAACGATCAGATAACTGTGCCAACTGGAGTTCACGGCAAACAGCACGCCAAACGCCAACAGGCCCACCACCAGCCAGCCCACCTGCGCCAAGGGAAGTAGCGCTAGCAGAATGGCCAAAACGGCCAGGGCGGCGGCCCAGCCAGCGGTGATGGTTCTCGCATCGCCTTTTAGTAAGGCAGTGAGCTTCGGCGCTTGGGTTTGCACTCCGCCGTAGCCAATAATCCAAGCCGCTAATAGACCGCCCACGGTCCAGTGGCTCCAGCCGTGCTGATCATAAAGAAAGACCGGCAGCGCCACGACAAACCACACATCACGAGAAGCAAACAGACAAAACCGCGCGGCAGAGAGCACGTTGATGGCGCGGGATTTTGAAAAGATCTCGGAGAACTTGGGTTTGACTTTTTGCTTGCCCAAATCCGCCTTGAGGCGCCAGAGTGATAGTAGCAGGACAGCACCCAGCATAATGGCCATGGCAATGACCGCCCCACGAAAGCCAATCAGCGTGAGCAGCACACCGCCAACAAAAAAGCCCAGGCCTTTCAGGGCATTTTTAGAGCCGGTCAACATAGCGACCCAGCGGTACAAGGCGCTGTTGGCATTGGCACTCGTGGCCGGCACCAGCACCTTCACGGCGCTTTTAGCGCTCATCTTATTCAGGTCTTTGGCAATGCCCGACAGCGCCTGGGCGGCCATTACCCACACAACGGTCAGCATGCTTGCCGGTACCATTAGCATGGCAAGCGCCACGATTTGCAGCCCTAACCCCACGTTCATAGTGCGGTTCAGGCCCAATCGCGCCCCTAGCCAGCCGCCCACCAAGTTCGTTACCACGCCAAACGCTTCGTAGAACAGAAACAGCATGGCGATTTGCAGCGGCGAGTAGCCTAGCTGGTGGAAATACATCACCACCAGCATCCGCAGCGCACCGTCGGTAATGGTGAACGCCCAGTAGTTGCCGGTAATCAGCATGTACTGGCGCACCTCGAACGGTAGCGACTTGACCTTGCTTAGCAGTGACTCAGCCACGGCCAACCGGCTCCCCGCCCACCATACGTGCCAGCTCGGCGGTACGATTAGCGTAACCCCACTCGTTGTCGTACCACGCGTAGAGTTTTAACTGGGTGCCGTTCACCACCATGGTAGAGAGGGCATCAATAATCGAGCTACGCGGGTCCGTACGGTAGTCAATCGATACCAGCGGGCGCTCTTCATAGCCCAGAATGCCTTTGAGGGGGCCTTCGGCGGCAGCCTTGAGCGCTTGATTCACCTCCTCGACGGTCACTTCGCGTTCAAGCTCGAACACCATATCGGTGAGCGATGCGTTAGCCAACGGTACGCGGATCGCGTGGCCGTTAAGCTTGCCTTCAAGCTCAGGAAAAATCGCCGTAATGGCTTTCGCCGATCCCGTGGTGGTAGGAATGAGGCTCATGCCGCAGGCGCGGGCGCGGCGCAGGTCTTTATGGGGTGCATCCAAAATGGTTTGGGTATTGGTAATGTCATGCACGGTGGTCATGGAGCCGTGACGAATACCGAAATGCTCAAGAATCACTTTGACGACCGGCGCTAGGCAGTTAGTGGTGCAGCTAGCGGCCGTGACAATACGGTGCTTGGCTGGCTCAAACAGGTGATCGTTCACACCCACCACCACATTGAGCACGCCCTCCTCTTTCACCGGCGCACTCACCACCACGCGCCCAACGCCTTGATCCAGGTAAGCCTGCAGCTGGTCGGTACTTTTCATTTTACCAGAGCACTCGATGACCACATCGCAGCCGGACCAGTCGCTTTCCGCAATGGTTTTATGAGCGCTAAAGGCCACCTCATGACCATCAATGACCATAGCATCCTGACGCGCTGCCATGCCCTGCCCTGGCGTCCATTGGCCGTGGACGGAATCAAACTCCAATAAATGGGCAAAGGTGGCCGCATCACCACCGGGGTCGTTAACACGCACCAACGTCACCTCGCCTGCCGCCACCTGCGGCCAGAGGCTGCGCAGCGCTAGGCGTCCAATACGGCCAAATCCGTTAATACCGATGCGAAGTGACATAGGTCGACCCTCCAAATGTGCAATAAAGCCAAAGCCTACCGCTTATATACGACAATTCATATATTGGCAGATAAAAAAACGCTGCTTGAAGGCCCGCCACAATAGCGGGCCCAAAGCAGCGATCTATTTAGCCGTAACGGCCAGAGATATAGTCTTCGGTTTTCTTCTGTGCCGGGGTCGAGAACATCACTTTCGTGTCGTTGTACTCGATGATTTCACCCAGGTGGAAGAACGCCGTGTAGTCCGCCACGCGCGCCGCCTGCTGCATGTTGTGCGTCACGGTCACGATGGTGAACTGCTCTTTCAGCTTATCCATCAAATCTTCGATGGTTGCTGTGGAGATTGGGTCCAGGGCTGAGGTCGGTTCATCCATCAAAATGACGTCAGGCTGTACAGCAATCGCCCGTGCAATGCACAAACGCTGCTGCTGACCGCCAGACAGCGAAGTGCCAGGCTCTTGCAGCTTGTCTTTCACTTCGTTCCATAAACCCGCATCGCGCAGGGCTTTCTCGACCAGCTCGTCCTGGTCGGCTTTACGGCTCACCAGGTCGTGCATACGCGGTGCGTAGGCGATGTTTTCGTAGATGGATTTCGGGAACGGGTTAGGCTTCTGGAACACCATCCCCACCCGGCGGCGCAGCGCCACCTCATCCATCTTGCCAGCATTCACATCCTGGCCATCCATCTCCACCAGGCCTTCTACATGCACGCTGGGGATCAAGTCGTTCATACGGTTCAAGCAGCGTAAAAAGGTCGACTTACCGCACCCCGAAGGGCCAATCAGCGCGGTCACGTTCTTCTGGAACAGGTCGATGTTCAGCCCTTTCAACGCTTGGCTCTTGCCGTACCACAGGTTGAGGTCGCGAACACGAATACTAAGGTCGTGGCACGCTTGCTCGTTACGTGTATAAGGCTGACCAACGTCTGGTGCATGCTGCTGATTCATAACGGGTGCTTGGCTATTCATAAGGTGTCCTCTTGGGCGCCGGCTTACCAGCGACGCTCGAATTTCTTGCGTAGCACAACGGCAAAGGCGTTGAGCGAAATCAGCACAGTCAGTAGCACTAGGATGCCACCAGCGGTTTTTTCAACGAAAGCCTGTTCCGGCTCACCTGACCAGGTAAAGATCTGTGCAGGCATAACAGTCGCTGCCTGGGTAAAGGAAGCGCCTACATCCGGAATAAAGGCCACCATCCCCACGATGATCAGCGGTGCTGTTTCACCCATTGCCTGGGCCAAGCCAATAATAGAGCCGGTCATGATACCGGGCATCGCTAATGGAAGAACGTGATCGCGAACCACTTGCCAGCGCGAACAGCCCACCCCAAACGCGGCGTGGCGAATGGAGTCCGGCACGCTACGCAGCGCAGTACGCGTAGCAATAATAACTACCGGTAGCGTCATCAGTGCCAACGTCATACCACCCGCCAGCGGTGATGAGCGTGGTACACCAAAGAAGTTGATAAAAATCGCCAGACCTAGCAAACCAAACAGAATCGATGGAATCGCTGCTAGGTTGTTGATGTTGATCTCAATGATCTGGGTAAAACGGTTATCCGGAGCAAACTCTTCCAGATAAATAGCCGTCATCACGCCGATGGGGAAAGAGATCAACAGCGTCACGATCATGGTCATGATGGTACCGACCACCGCCGACAAGATACCGGCGTTCTCGGCGATTTTTGAATCCCCAGAACCGAAGAACGTTTTATTAAAGCGCAAATCGACCTGACCTGCGGCAACACGCTCATCAATCTCAGCTTTTTCTTCGTCGCTCAAGCGATTCCGATGCCCTTTCAGGTACTGATCCACTTCACTGGTGGCCAGCATCCAGCGCTGCTCGGAGGTACCGATCATCTCTGGGTTATTGCGCAATTGAAGCGGGATGACGCGGACCACGGTGCGGCTAATCAGCGGCAGCAGCTCCTCCTCAAACGCTTGGCGACCATCCCGGCTCGCTTCTTCGGTGTAGCGTACTTCAGTATTGATATAGGCCTGCTGGAAAGCAGGTAGGCCTTTGCTCAGCATGTCAGCAAAGAACAGCACTAAGAACAGGCCTGCTAAGCCCAGCGCGCCCATGGAGATCCACTTCAGGCGTGCCGACTTACGGTGACGCCGCTTAAGCTGCTGGCTGATCTCGTCAAAAGAGTGGCTCATCGAATCAGTTCCTCGGCGTTACAGGTTGTTCACGCGGTATTTTTCGCGGAAGCGGCGAATCATTAATACAGATACCAGGTTGAGCGTCAGGGTTACGACAAACAGCACAAGACCCAGCGCGAATGCAGAGAGCGTTTCAGCACTCTCGAACTCTTGGTCGCCCGTTAGCGATGCCACAATACGTACGGTCACAGTGGTCATGTCTTCTAGCGGGTTCGCCGTTAAGTTCGGGCGCATACCCGCCGCCATCACCACAATCATGGTCTCACCCAGCGCTCGTGACATACCCAGCAGTGCGGCAGAGATAATACCGGGCAGCGCCGCAGGTATGACCACGTCACGGATGGTTTCACCTTTCGTCATCCCTAGTGCCAGCGAGCCTTGACGCATGCTGTCAGGCACAGAGTTAATCACGTCATCAGAGAGCGACGAGATAAACGGGATGATCATGATGCCCATCACGATGCCAGGGGCAACGGCGTTGTTATAAGAGGCATCCAGGCCAAAGAAGCCGGCGATGTTGACGATGATCGGTGCAACGGTAATGGCGGCGAAGAAGCCGTAAACCACCGTGGGAATACCTGCCAACACCTCAAGCACCGGCTTAGCGATCGTGCGCACCCGCTGAGGGGCGTACTCCGACATGTATATAGCCGACAGCAGGCCAACGGGCACTGCCACCAGCAGCGCAATCGCCGTGATCATGAAGGTACCTGCGAACAGCGGTACCGAACCAAACTCTGCAGCGCTACCGTCACCACGTCCGGCGGCGGCTAGGAAGCTCGCCCCTGGATTCCAGGTTGTGCCGGTAATGAACTCCCAGAAGCTGTGCATTTGGAAAAAGCGCAGCGCTTCCGAGATGATCGAAAACAGAATACCAAAGGTAGTAAAGATCGAGATCATCGCCGCGCCGGTTAGTACCCAGCGAATCACCCGTTCAATGGCTTGGCGGGCGTGAAAATGAGGCTTCACTTGAGCCACACCGACAGCCAAACCAGCCGCAGCGACCACTAAACTCGCGGCCAGCAAATACATGGGCGGAATATCCGCACCTAACAACAGTAACAACAGCGAACCTACCGCACCCACCAACACCGCAGGACCCGCCGTTGAGAGAACAGCAAACCACGCATACTGATCAGGCTGTGCATACATGGCCGTGCCAGAAGCACGCACTCGCGCAGCCTTGGCTCGACCTACAAAAAAGGCTACTAGCCCAAGCAGCAAGAGCACTGTGCAAAAGAGTAAAAGTAGCTGGTTTGTTTGCATCGAATTTCTCTCGCATCACCTAATGAAATCGTGTTGGCTGCTACTTTGGATTAAAAACATGACAGCAATATGACAAAGACAGCGCGACCCAAAAACAAATGGCCGGTAGCAAAGGCTACCGGCCATGTTGTCACTATGTGCTAGCGATTATTCCAGATCAGCAGCAACCAGCTTAACGCGGTCAGCGACTTTCTGGCGAGCCTGCTCACGCTCTGCTTCCGGCAGCGGAATCAGGCCGATGTCTACCAGATAACCGTCAGAACCGATCATCTGATCTTCCATGAACATGTTGGCGTAATCGTACATCGGAGTTACTTCGTCAGCGTGCTGGTTCTTCACGTAGAACCACAGTGAACGAGCAACCGGGTACTCACCAGAGCTGATAGCTTCAACTTCAGGCTCAACACCGCCGATGGTCGCACCCATGATGGTGTCCGGGTTCTCTTCCAGGAAAGAGTAACCGAAGATACCGAAGGCACCAGTGTCTTCCGCCAGACGCTGAACGATCAGGTTGTCGTTCTCACCTGCGTCGATGTAAACACCGTCAGTACGGATATCGGTGTAACCTTCTTCACCGTAGATGTCCATTTCGGCAGAGGCGGCTTCCATCACCAGCTCTTCGAACGCATCACGGGTACCGGAAGTGCTGGGCGGGCCATAAATAGAGATGGCGCGATCCGGCAGAGAAGCGTCGATGTCGCTCCAGTTGGTGTAGGGGTTGTCTACCAGTTCGCCGTCGACCGGCACCTGGGCAGCAACCGCCAGGAAGATTTGCTCAAGGGACAGGTCGATCGGCTCGTTAGATACGGACAAGCCCAGAACGATACCGTCGGAACCAATTTTGGCTTCGGTAACGTCAGTCACGCCGTTCTCTTCACAACGCTCAAGCTCAGACAGCTTCATGCGACGAGAAGCGTTGGTGATGTCCGGAGTGCCTTCGCCAACACCGTTACAGAACAGACGAATACCACCGCCAGAACCCGTGGACTCGATCACCGGCGTCGGGTAGTTGGTCAGCGCGCCAAACTCTTCAGTAACGTAGCTGGCAAACGGGTAAACAGTACTGGAGCCAACGATACGAATCTGGTCACGCGCCTGTGCCACACCGGCAACGCTCATTACAGCCGCCGCAATGACGGTGGTTTTTAGAATACGGTTCATGCGAAATACTCCTGTCGATGTAGGGTTCTGGCCTTCGCATGACGTACTTTGCACCCCTTCGATGACATCTTTATGACATCACCAAAAACGCGCCCATTTTTTTGAAAAAGTTTTTATCTATAGCAGCAGACCGAGCGCGGCGAAGGTACAAAGCCCCAATGAAAGCCGCTGCAGGAGCTGTTTATCCAATCGATGGGCAATGACATCGGCCAATGCATTGCCCAACAAAACGGCAGGAAGAAAAGTAAGCGCCAGCTTGAAGTGCCAAACGCTGATCTGCCCTGCCAGCTCCAGCGTTAGCAGGGTTAACAAAGAGGTGAGGACAAAAAAGGCCGCTAAGTTGCCGCGCATGCGGTCAGGCGAGAAACCGTGCATGAGCAATACGATAGGCGGCCCGCCGATGGCCGCCACCGTTCCAAAAATGCCGGAGAGGATACCCGCCACAAATAGCGTGAAGCGGTTCACCGGCAGCTCGAAGCGGCATACCGTGACCAGCACGGCAAATAGCACGATGGCGGCAATTAACTTTTCCAGCACGACCATCGGCGCTGCCAGCAACAGCCAAATGCCCAGGCCGTTACCCGGTAAGCGGCCAATCAGGGCAACGCCAATTTCCTTTAGCCTCACCTCATGCCAATAACGGCGTACCATCATCAACGAAACGGTAAAACCAAACAGTACCAACATCACCGGTACCAGCCGTGGCTCTATCATTAACAGCAGCGGTGCGCCCACCACCGCCAAGCCAAAGCCCGTGGCCCGCTGCACGAAAGCGCCCAGTAGCAGCACGGCCGCGCAGGCTAACCAGCTATCCAAAGGCATCTCTAACCACTGCAGCAGGCTATCCATTACTACGCTTCATCACAACGCTTCATCCGCCTTTGGGGTTTCGGTCAGCACTCTTACGCCGATATTACCCAGCAGGGCAGCGCCTAGCATGGTTAATACCATGGGCCACAAGTGCTCTACTTGAAACAGCCCCACCAGCACGCCTGCCAACGCGCCACAGCTAAACTGTATGCCGCCCAGCAGCGCGGTAGCCGTAGCACTGATGTGGCCAAAATAATCCAGAAGTGAAGAGATAGCGTTGGGCGTGATCAGGCCAATCATGCCGGTAAACATCATCACCAGTGGCACCACGACATACAGCGATGCCACGTTAAACGCCGTCGCCAGCACAAGCCCTATGGCCGCCACCAACTGAACGGCTAAGCCTAAACGCAAATTCTGCTGCGGTGAGCGCTTGCGCAGCAGGTGAATATTGACGCGATTGGAGAGTGCAATCACTACCACGTTAACCCCAAACACTAAGGGGTAAACGCTGGGCGACAGCGAGAAATAGTCCAAGTATAAAAACGGCGATGCAGTCACAAAGGCAAATAGCCCGGCAAACGAAGCCGCGACGGCGCAGATATAGCCCATGCCCTCTTTATGGCGCAGCACGCTGGCGTAGTTGCGGATCACCTGACGAGGCGACGCCGCCGGTAGGCTGGTGTCACGGGTTTCAGGCAGGCGCGTGCCTAATAGCCAAAGTAAAAAACCGGCATACACCGCCAGAAATACAAAGATTAGCCACCAGCCAGCAATGTGTAGCAGCAAGCTACCCACCGCCGGTGCCACCAGTGGGGCCAGCATCATAATCATGGCCATGGTGGACATCACCTTGGCCGCCTCACGCCCGCTGAAACAGTCACGCACGATGGCCGCCGAATTCACCACGCAGGCGCCGCCCCCTAGCGCTTGAACAAACCGCCACACTAAAAGAGACGTTAAGCTATCCGCCGTGGTAATCATTAAGCTGGCCAGCATAAACACCACCAGCCCACTTAACAGTACCGGCTTACGGCCTAAACGATCCGATAACGGACCAAAACAAAGTTGCCCCAGCGCAAACCCAAACAAGAACATACTGATTGAGAGTTCGGTATGGTGAATGCTGGCATTAATACTCTCAGCCAAGATCCCAATGGCAGGCAGATAGGCATCAATCGCGAAAGGTGCAAGTGCCGTGTTGGCTGCCACCAACAGCGCCACTCGACGAGGATTAAGTTCCATAAGCCTCCTTGAAATGGGCGTAAAAAAGCGGAGGACACCGCCAAAAAGATAGGCCGCTAATCATAATCGATTTCAATTCATTTGTCGGCGCCTGTTCGTCACGCGCAGCCCTTGCTAAAGTACTTCAAGGACAACCAAGGAGCACTGCATGGCCACTAGCCTATTAAGCCAATTAAAAGAGATGACCACCGTGGTTGCTGACACGGGCGACCTAGAGGCTATTCGCCGCTTTCAGCCCCAGGATGCAACGACTAACCCCTCCCTGATCCTTCAGGCGGCTCAGCAAGAAGAGCGTCGCGCTCGGTTGGCAAGCATTGCCAAAGAGAGCACCGACCTTGATGCCGCCGTTGATCGTGTGGCGGTCGATATTGGAAGCGAGATTAGCAAGCTGGTACCCGGCTACGTCTCCACCGAAGTGAGCGCCCGCCTCTCCTTTGATCGCGATGCGACCATTGCAAAAGCGCACTCGCTAATTGAGCGCTACGCTGCCTATGGCGTTGGCCCTGAGCGTATCTTGATTAAGATGGCGTCTACTTGGGAAGGGATTCAAGCGGCCCGTCAACTGGAGCGCGACGGTATTCGCACCAACCTGACGCTGCTGTTTGGTTTTGCCCAGGCGCAGGCCTGTGCTGACGCTGGCGCAACGCTTATTTCACCGTTTGTGGGCCGTATTCTCGACTGGCACAAAGCGCGCTCGCCTGAGGATGATTTCAGCGGTGCCAATGATCCAGGCGTTCAGTCGGTTAAGCGTATTTATGATTACTATAAAGGCCACGGCTACCCGACGATTGTGATGGGCGCCAGCTTCCGCAATATAGGCGAAATTCAAGCGCTGGCCGGCTGCGACCGTTTAACTATTTCACCCGCCCTGCTCAACGAACTAGATGAGCTAGAGGGAGAACTTCCTCAGCAGCTAACGCCCATGGGTGCCAGCAGCTCGGTAGAGCAAGCGCTCGCCCAGGCAGATTTCCGCTGGGAAATGAACGAAGATGAAATGGCGTCGGATAAGCTGGCGGAAGGTATTCGGAAATTTATGGCAGACCAACGCAAGCTTGAAGAGCTGCTGGGTACATTGCGTAAGCAGTGAGCGCAGAGAGGAACAAACCAAGCTTTAGATACTGATTTTATAGATACATCGTCAGTAGCGCCCTCCACCCTCCCGGGCAGGAGGGCGTTTTATTTATGCACGGCGGTTGATTGCGCTTCAAGCATTTCGACCAGCGGCTGAAACTGCTCGCGATTATGCTCGTTCATGTGCATTAAAATGCGGTGTGCTTCCAAGATACGCTCGCGCAACCCCTCTTCATCGGCAGGCTCAGCAGGCAGCTCTTCCATTGATGAATTGAGGGTAGTCGATTGCTTCAGCGGTGCTTCCATGAGGGTGAAAAAACGCGCAAACCCCATGACGTCAAGCATCTGACGTACGTCGGGATTGTTCGCAATAATCGTAGGGGGCTGTTCCAACCGCCCTTTCACCGCCATCGCCACTTTGGCCAAGAAGCCTAGTGCCGTTGAGTCGACATTGGTCGCTTCACGCAGGTCAATCATCACCGCCTGGAGCCCAGGGGTTTCAGCAAGACGTTGCGCTTGGGTATCTAAGGTGGCGCATAACGTCAATCGCACATCACCACATAGCTTTAGTACAAAAACACCAGAGTTGAACGCCGCTTTAATGCGGCCCTCTTCAATCAGCATGACCAAATCCGCTCACCATCATGATTGTCAGGTCATCGGGTAAAGCATCGCGGTCTTGGTTCGCCTCATCATCCTCATCGCCCTCTATCAAGAGCGAGTTGGTGTTGGCTAGCCGGTCGCGCAGCTGCTCAAGCGTGACACTTTCGCTAACGAGTTGCTCAAGTTCCGTGAGCCGCGTGTCGAGCGTTTTACCCGGCAAGCATTCCAATACACCGTCTGAACACAGCCACAACCGAAAGTTGGCCGGTAAAGCACAGCTAAGCGAAGGATACTCCACATCAGGGAAAAGACCTACAGGCATTCCTTCCCCCGTTAAGCGCTCTAGTTTCCCATCTGCCGCTAATAGCGGCATAGGTAGCTGTGCACCGAGCGAATAGTGCAGAGTCTGCTCCTCATGGTCAATAACGCCTACAAATAATGTGGCGTGCTTACCGATGTCGGTATCCTGCAGTTCACGGTTCATGGCTGCCAGCCAATTGGGCGGCAACTGCTCTGGTGACTGGCCATCCCACTCGTTCAACCACCGGTTGCACAGGTATTTTAACAAGACAGTCACAAACGCCGACGATGCACCGTGCCCCGAGACATCGGCAAAATAGAAGGCACTAAAGCGGTCGTTATAACGTTGATAATCGAGGAAGTCTCCAGACAGATAGAGCGATGGTGCAAACCAATAATCGTAATAAACGCCGTTGATCACTTTAGGGTGCGCGGGCAAAAGCCGCCGCTGTATATGCCCGCCGCTTTGCTGGTCCATGCGCAGCAGCGCCAAGTGGGTTTCAAGGCTCTCGTTGAGTTCGGCCAAGCGCTGGCGATCCCGGTCACGCTCTTGGGCCAGCGTATGCAGCTCTATCGCTTTACGAATCATCCGCCGCAGCAGCTCAGCGTGGCGCAAAGGGTGCACAATATAATCCACCAAGCCCACGTCGATCGCTTTAATTAAGTCGGCATCCTGACGTGAATCGCTGACCACCAGGGTGGGCAACCGGCGCGTCAGCTGCGACCACTGCTGGCGAGGGACCGCACGTGCATGCGCCACAATAAGCGCTGTACCGCCCGGTAAGTGGTCTATGTTATCCGCTGCAAACACCCACATGCCGTCACAGGTAATTGCCTCAGCCAGCGCATCACGCTCAGGGCCGGGTTCGTCGATTACCGCGATCAACTGCTTAGCGTGATCCATGTTTGGCCTCAATCGGCGAAGTCGTCGTCACCGAAGTCGGTATCGTCGAAATCAAAATCGTCCATGGCAAAAGGATCATCGCCTAGCTCACCGTCATTCACTTCAAACTGACGGCGCTGCAGATAAGCATCGCGGATAAAGCGATAGCGATCCCCGGAAATCAGTGACTCTTGGTCCAATAGGCCTGCACGCAGGTGAACAATATCAAGCGCGGTTAAGCCCGCACGCAGCTGATGGTCATCCATATAGGTAATGGGGTGCGCTGCAAAATCAACCGGTAAGCCCGAGGCATCTCTGAGCGTACGCGGACCTAACAAAGGCAGCACTAAATAGCGCGAATCTTCCCACCCCCACACGGCCATGGTTTGGCCGAAATCTTCTTTATCAGCGTTTATTTCCATCAGCGTAGCGTAGTCTAGCAAGCCGCCAATCCCCACCGTAGAGTTGATCACAAACCGGGAGGTTGCTAACCCGGCATTCGCCGGCTTGCCTTGCAGCAAACTGTTAAGCGCGGTGCGCACTTCGCCTAGGTTAGAGAAGAAATTGCCAATGCCTGTTTGCACCGGATCAGGAGTGATGGCTTTGTATCCTTGCGCCACGGGCTTTAGCGCATAACGATCAAGGACATCGTTAAACGTGAATACGCGCCGGTTGAAACTCTCCCAAGGGTCCTGGGGGTCGGCAGCGGATTGCTCTGGCGAAGCGTCTCCTTCTTGAGTCGCCGTGCTGGCGCACCCCGTCATGCTTAGCATGGCTAGCAACACAATGGGCAGCAGTGTCCGCCGTGTGCTTCGGGCTTCTTTTTGGGTTGCCAACAAGCTCAGCATGAATTTTCCTCTTTTAACATAGAACGCTGTTACTAACATAACTGGCGGTAGATAAGGACCGCCGTTTACTGACGACGCAGCACGACACTGCCAGCACTGTAACCCGCACCAAACGAACAAATAACGCCAATATCACCTGCGGATAACGCCTCACGATGAAGATGAAAAGCGATAATCGAACCCGCAGAGCTGGTGTTCGCATAGCGGTCTAAAATAATCGGTGCCTGCGTCTCGCTAGGCTCTTCACCCAGCACTTTACGCGCGATCAGGTCGTTCATGTGGCGATTGGCTTGATGCAACCACATACGCGTTAAATCAGCGCCCGATAATTCTAATGAAGCGAGATGGTCGGTAATGAGCTTAGCGACCATCGGGCACACTTCTTTAAACACACGACGCCCTTCCTGCACGAATAGCTTGTCTAACGCCATTGGGTCGCTATCGGTGACACGATTTAAAAAGCCTGCGTTGTTGCGAATCGCGTTGGAAAACTTCGTCACAAGCCGCGTGCCTAAAATTTCGTAACGCTCACTGGCCACGGCAACATCGCTATTTTCCAGTACCATAGCCGTACAAGCATCGCCGAAAATAAAGTGGCTGTCACGGTCTCTGAAATTCAAATGCGCAGAGCAGATCTCTGGATTCACAATCAGCGCGCGTTTTACGCTGCCTGACGCAATCGCATTGGCCGCTGTTTCTAAAGCGAACGTGGCAGAGCTACACGCCACGTTCATATCAAAGCCGTAACCCGATGTTCCCAGCGCTTGCTGCACTTCTACCGCGACCGCCGGGTAGGCACGCTCTAGGTTTGAGCAAGCCACAATCACCAGCTCAATATCGGCAGCATCAACCTGAGCGGTTTCCAGAGCCTGACGCGCTGCTTGGGTCGCCATCTCGCACTGAATAGATGGTTCATCATTATGACGTTGAGGCAGTTTAGGACGCATACGCTCAGGGTCAAGGATACCGGCTGCATCTAGGACATAACGGCTTTTGATCCCTGAGGCTTTCTCAATAAACTCACTGCTGGAGTACGCCAGTGCTTCCTGCTCGCCACGCGCGATGGCATCCGCATGCTGGGCATTGTGACTATCAACCCACGCATTAAAAGCAGCGACCAACGCCGCGTTATCAATGGCGTTTTCCGGCGTATAGAGCCCTGTACCGGTGATCACTACATTGGTCATGCCTGTCTCCTTATCGCAGCCTCAAAGCGTATCGCCGAAACTGTCAGTAAAATAGCGTGTTGCGAGAATCATCACTCGCTATCACATAAGCCGTTGCTCGTATGAGCCTTAAACGCTGGTGATTTCGTTCCATCGCTTTTCCAAGCGTTTCACGGATACCGGTATCTGAGTGCCTAACTGCTGGGCGAAGAGCGATACGCGCAATTCTTGTATCCACCAGCCAAACGCCACAAGTTCAGGGTCTTCAGCGGCACCTCGGCGCTCGCTTTTACGCCGCGCATCAAAACGTGCTTCTAGCGCTTGGACATCCTGCATCATCATTTGGTCACGGCCACGTTCACGGGCCGCTTTTTCAAGGCGGATGAGTGCCGCTTCTGTATAACGCGGGTACTCGCTAAGCCACTCTCCTGCATCACGGATAAAGCCAGGATAAACCAAGCGCTGCATCTGTGCGCTCACATCGCTATAAACAAGCGCTAAGGCAAAATTAAGCTTCCCTTTAAGCACTTTGGTCACCGCCAGATGCCCTTTAAGCGCCTCTTCAATCCGCGTCAACAGCGACGTTGCGTGTGGAACCAGCTCATTTTCGGCTGCCTGAAGCCGCTCGGTAAGCTCATTGGCAGAACGCGGCAGCGGATGGGTGGCCACCACCTGCGTGAAGACCGCCAACAGCAAATCATCCACTAACGCTTGTTTGCTGCCCACTTTAGCAAAGAGTAAAGCGCACTTTTCCACGCCAGGTAAGCGCTTGATGGCTTTCACCTGTTCAGGCCGCTTGGCGATGGCCAAGCGGGCCACGCCTTCCTGGTGAACCGCCGCCGCCTTCGCAGGGTGATCAAAAAGCGCCACTTTAAAGCTATGGGCCTCGGCCATTAGTGCTGGGTAGGCTTCTACTCGAATGCCCGCTTGCGTGGTCACACGTGACTCGGGCAGCGGCGACTCCGGCAACTCATCCAGAGCGGGCGCTTGGCTTGCCTGATCGGCCAGCGCCTGGGCGCCTGCACTCGCCGCCTCTTCGAAACGCCGCTCCAATGCACGCACGTCGCGCCCTTGGCCTAGCGTCTTACCCGCATGGTCGACAACCTTCACGTTCATGATGAGGTGTGGCGGCAGCAAATCAAGACGCCAATCATCCGGGTGAACGCGGGTGGCGGTGCGGCGGCGGATAAACTCCCCCAGCGCTTCGGTGAGCGGCCGCTCATCGGGCACAAGAGTCTCCAGCGCAGCATCGACCCAGTCGGGGATGGGCACCACTTGGCGACGAATACTTTTCGGCAGCGATTTTAGTAGCGCAATGCACTTTTCACGTAGCAGCCCTGGCACTAACCACGTTAACGCGTGAACAGGCAGCTGAGGCAGCATGGCGGCGGGCACTGTGAGCGTCACGCCGTCATCGTCGGCATCCGGGTCGAAGTGGTAACTGACCGGGTAAGCCACCCCAGAAAGCGTTAGATGATCTGGGTACTGCGCCTGAGTAACGTCGTGGGCATCCCGAGCTTTTAGCGCTTCGATGTCAAACTTCAGCAGCGTGGGGTCTTGGCGCTCGGCCTGCTTACGCCAGTGCTCAAAGCCCTTGCCGTTAACGATATCGGTGGGTATTCGCTCGTCATAGAAGGCGAACAGCGTCTCTTCGTCGACCAAGATATCCCGTCGGCGGGCACGATCTTCTAGCGCCTCTACCTCTTCGATCAGCGCACGGTTATGGGCGAAGAACTCCCCTTTGGTTTGGAACTCGCCTTCCACCAACGCCCGACGAATAAACAGCTCCCGCGACTCCTGGGGCGCAATCGGCCCGTAATGGACGCGACGGCGCGCCACAATCGGCAGGCCAAACAGAGTGACCTGTTCAAACGCCACGACCTGCGCGCGCTTCATTTCCCAATGGGGTTCGCTATAGCTACTTTTCACCAGATGCTGCGCTTGGGGCTCGATCCACTGCGGGTCGATCTTCGCGACGGTGCGCGCAAACAGCTTGGTGGTTTCGATCAGCTCAAAGGCCATGACCCATTTGGGTGTTTTTTTCGCCAGCCCAGAGCCAGGGTGAATCATAAACTTGCGGTTACGTGCACCAAGGTACTCTCGATTCTCAAGCAGCGTGCCCAAATTGGAGAGCAGGCCCGACAGCAGCGCCTGGTGCAGCTTGCCGGATGTTTTTCGCCTTGCCTGCTTGGCCTGCTCTTCGCTCTCGTTCTCATCACGAGGCAGCGGCGCAGGTACCTCAATATCCATATCCCGTAGCAGTTGGCGCAACTGACGGAAAGTATCGTGCCACTCGCGCATGCGCAGGTAGTTAATATAGTGCTCACGACACCAGCGGCGCAGCTGGTTGCCCGACAGTGCCTCGCGGGCGTTTTCGATCCCGTGCCACAGGTTCAGCAGTGCCACGAAGTCAGAATCAGGATCGTGCCAGCGCTGGTGCGCTTGGTCGGCGGCCTGGCGCTTATCGGCGGGCCGGTCGCGGGGATCTTGAATGGCCAGTGCGGACACCACAATCAGTACCTCGCGCAGGCTGCCTCGCTCTGCACCTGCCAGCACCATACGCGCTAAACGCGGGTCGATGGGCAGTTTCGCCAACTTGCGGCCCAGCGCACTCAGGGCATATTGATCATTCACAGCACCCAGTTCGAACAGCAGCCGAAAACCGTCTTTAACAAAACGGTCATCGGGCGGGTCGACAAAGGGGAAGTCTTCAATATTGCCAAGCTTCAGCGCCAGCATCGATAAAATGACCGACGCTAGGTTGGTGCGCTGAATCTCCGGATCGGTGAACGCGGGGCGTGACAAGAAGTCCTCTTCGTCGTAAAGGCGAATGCACACGCCTTCTGCAATCCGCCCGCAGCGGCCTTTACGCTGGTTGGCGCTTGCCTGGCTGATCGGCTCAATGGGCAGCCGCTGAATTTTTGCCCGGTAGCTGTAGCGGCTAATGCGCACCAGGCCAGGGTCAATCACGTAGCGAATCCCCGGCACGGTGAGGGAGGTTTCAGCCACGTTGGTAGCCAGCACGATGCGCCGCCCCCGGTGGGGAGCAAACACACGGTTCTGCTCCTCATTGGAGAGGCGCGCATACAGCGGCAGAATCTCGGTGCCCTTTAAATCCGCGCGGCGCAGCGTATCGGCGGTTTCGCGGATTTCCCGCTCACCGGGTAGAAACACCAGCACATCACGGGGGCCATGCAGCCAGCCTTTTTCACGCTCGATTGTTTCGATCTCACGCACGGCATGCAAAATCCCCTCCTGCAGCGTGCGGTCATCCTCGTCCTCTTCGCTGCGCACCAGGGGGCGGTAGTGGACATCTACCGGGAACGTGCGGCCTGACACCTCGACCACCGGCGCAGGCGTTTTCGTCGAGCCGAAATGGGCCGCAAAGCGCTCTACGTCGATCGTTGCGGAGGTAATGATGACTTTCAGATCAGGACGCTTTGGCAGCAGCCGCTTGAGGTAACCCAGCAGGAAATCGATGTTGAGGCTGCGTTCGTGGGCTTCGTCGATAATCAGCGTGTCGTAGCGCAGCAGCAGCGGGTCGTGCTGCGTCTCAGCCAGCAGGATGCCGTCGGTCATCAGCTTAACGAGTGTGCTCGGCGAGCTTTGGTCATTAAAGCGCACCTGATAGCCCACCTGCTCGCCAAGCGGCACGCTTAGCTCTTCCGCCAGCCTCCCCGCGACACTGCGTGCCGCCAGCCGTCGTGGCTGCGTATGCCCAATCAGGCCTTTCCGGCCACGGCCAAGCTCCAGGCACATCTTGGGCAGCTGAGTGGTTTTACCCGAGCCGGTTTCCCCCGCCACAACCACCACCTGATGGTCGCGAATCGCGGTGAGAATATCCTCACGGCGCTCTACCACCGGCAGCTCTGCCGGGTAATCCAGCGTCACGCGCAAGGCTTCGCGCTGAGCCAGCAGTTGCTTGGCTTTGTCGACTTCCCGCTCCACCTCGTTCAGGCCACGGTCGATCGGCTTCTTTTCTCGCTGCCGACGCCGCAGGCCCGACACACGACGCGAGAGCCGCTCCTGATCACGCAGCATAACGTGGCTCAGCGACTCGGTGAGCGCTGTTAGCGAGGAGGCGTTGTCTTGTGGGGTATCGATGCGGGATGAGTGCGTGTCGGTGGTCACGTTAGGCTCGGTTCCATCTCAGAATAAACGTCGGCCCACTCGTAAGTGGGCCGACCATTGTAACGCTTTCGCGAACGAGACGCCTAACGCCCGCTTGACCGAGTGTTCAACCCTTACGGCGCAGGGGTTGTTTCCTGGTCGCGCAGTTGGCGACGCAGCACCTTACCGACGTTGGTTTTCGGCAGCTCGTCGCGGAACTCGATGTACTTGGGCACTTTATAGGCCGTTAGTTCTTTCTTACACCAAGCGCGCAGCGTTTCAGCGTCAAGCTGGCTGTTTTTGGACACCACAAACAGCTTGATAGCCTCCCCTGCATTCTCGTCGGCAACGCCAACAGCCGCCGCTTCCAGCACATCGGGGTGGGCGGCTACTACGTCTTCAACCTCATTGGGGTAGACGTTAAAGCCCGACACCAGGATCATGTCTTTTTTACGATCAACGATCTTGATGTAGCCATCGTCCTGCAGCACGGCGATATCGCCGGTATGGAACCAGCCGTTTTCATCAATGGCGTTGCGCGTCTCTTCTTCACGCTGCCAGTATCCTTTCATGACCTGCGGGCCTTGCACGCAAAGCTCGCCCGGCTCGCCAAGCGGCACATCGTTACCATCAGCATCGACCACTTTCACCGAGGTGCCCGCTACCGGCTTACCAATCGTACCCAGTTGGATTGCATCGTTAGGGTTGAAGCTGACAATCGGCGAGGTTTCGGTGAGGCCATAACCTTCGGCAATCGGGCAGCCTGTGGTCTCTTCCCAGCGCTGTGCCGCCGCTTTGGTTAACGCCATGCCCCCTGAAATAGTCAGCTTTAATTTGGAGAAGTCGAGCTGCTTGAAATCGTCCCGATTGCACAGCGCGTTAAACAGCGTATTGAGGCCGATAAATCCCGTGAACGGCAGCCCCTTCAGCTCTTTAACGAAATTCGGCAAGTCGCGGGGGTTAGTGATCAGCAGCGAGTGGTTGCCGGTTTCCATCAGGAAAAGGCAGTTCACGGTAAAGGTGTAGATGTGGTACACGGGCAGCGGAGCAATCACCAGCTCTTCGCCGTCCGTGAGATGCTCGCCAATAGCCGAGCGTGCCTGAAGCATATTGGCCACTAGGTTACGGTGGGTCAGCATGGCACCTTTCGGCATACCGGTGGTGCCCCCGGTATACTGCAGCGCCGCTAAGTCGTCCATATTGCGCTCAACGGGCGTGTGCTTTAACGATGCTCCTTTTTTCAGGGCATCACGAAAGCCCACTGCACTTGGCAATGAGTACGCAGGCACCATTTTCTTGACGTGTTTCACAACCGCATTAATCAACCAACGCTTAGGCACATCGTGTAAATCGCCCAGCTGCGTGACCAATACATGCTTGATTTCCGTTTTATCGAGCACTTTCTCAAGCTTGTCGGCCATATTGGCCAGAATCACAATGGCTTTAGCATTGGAGTCTTTAAACTGATGCGCCATCTCCCGCTCGGTGTATAGCGGGTTGGTATTGACCACTACAAGCCCCGCCCGCAGAGCACCAAATACCGCCACCGGAAACTGCAGTACGTTGGGCAGTTGTATAGCAATTCTATCGCCAGGCACTAAGTCGGTTTCATGCTGAAGCCAGGCGGCAAAATGGGCTGAGAGACGGTCAAGGTCGGAAAACGACAGCGTCTTACCCATGCAGGTGAAGGCAGGTTTGTTGGTAAAGCGAGAGACCGCCGAGTGAAAAACATCCGTAACAGAGTGATATTGATCCAATCCTTCAAGCGCTGGTCCGCTTAAAACAGGAGTATTGGCGTGTTCGCTCATGGGCTATCTCCGCTATCCGTGTCGATGTGAGACCGACCTTGTTATTGTGATGACGTTGTTTAAAGAGACTCGACGCCAACGATATACGACGTTCAAGAGACTGTAAAACGATCGATTGAAACTTGCGTTTCAACTTTAGCTTATAGGCCATCACGGCGATTTACTCTATGGACAGTATCGAGCGTTAATTTCTCCCTCACGCCACACCAGTAACTCTCCTGGCACCATCCGCTGCCAAGCCTCATTTTGCGTTAGCGGCTCGGTAGCAATCACCGAAACAATATCGTGAGTCGTTGTATGCTCAATGAAGTTGACTGTTATCTCTGCATCCGATAACTCCGCCTCACCAAAGGGTGCGCGCCGGGTAATATGCGCCAGCTTGGTGGAGCAGTAGCTATAAAGATAGACGCCGTCAGAAAGGAGTAAATTAAAAACGCCCAGCGCTCTTAGCTGTTCACACAGCCCATGCAGTTTTTTCCACAGCGCTTCAGGGCTAGTCGGCAGCTTAGGAAATGCCCGACGCAGCTCACCCATTATCCAGCAAAACGCGTGTTCGCTATCCGTGCTTCCCACTGGGGTATAAACCCCCAGAGGCAGCGTTTGCCAGTCACTCAGCTGGCCATTATGCGCATAGCACCAGGGCCGCCCCCACATTTCACGGGTAAAGGGATGCGTATTGGCCAACCGCACGCCGCCCACATTCGCTTGGCGAATATGGCTGATCACCACATTGGATTTAATCGGGTAATCACAGATCAAGCGCGCAATCGGCGAATCCACGGAAGGATGGGGGTCTCTAAATTCGCGATAGCCGCCCTCTTCATAAAAGGCAATGCCCCACCCATCGCGGTGTGGGCCAGTGCCCCCACCGCGATGTAAAAAACCGGAAAAACTGAAGCAGATATCGGTGGGTACATTGGCGCTCATACCCAGTAACTCACACATTGGCACACTCCCTTGATGCCCGTCGCATTAGCGGATGACCGGCTCGCGGCGCCGAGTGGGCTGTGGATCCTCCTCCACTTGGCGAGGTGCAGGGGTATCATCGACCCGAGCCGGGCGACGCCACCACCAGAGGACTATCCCAATCCCAGCACCGACGGCAACACCCAACACTAACCAGAGCAACCCATTGCGCAAAGCACTCGCGCTGTGCTCGAAAAAACCAACGGCCGCTACCATGGCAGAAGGTGCCCATCCGCTGTAAAACTCACCCTCTTCAATCAGCGGCAGTCGATAGCTGGCTGGCATCCACATCGCACCGGCCACGCCCCATGTCACGATAAGCCGTGGCAAACGCGGCAAAAATGCCATTCCAAAGTAAACCGCTAGCAGCACCAGCAGCGAAAGACCGTAATAACTGAGCCACAGCAGTGACATTGAGTCTGCAAACAGCATAATACCCCTCATGTGGGTGGAAGCACCCGACGTTGATTTCCCGTTATGGTACCTATCAATTTATGAAAGCACAGCCTGGTATGCACGAAGGCTCGCCCGTAGCGCGCTATTATCGCGCCGATGACCCTGAATGGCACTGGTTAGAAGACCGCGAAAGCGCTGATGTCAGCGATTTTCTTACCGCGGCAAACCAGCAGCATGCCGACTGGTTTGCACCGCTCTCGCCCCTGGCGGACACCCTCTACCACTCGCATTTAGCGCGCCGTGAATTGGCGGTGAAAAGCCTAGAGACAGCGCTTGACTACTTTACGTTCTGGAGCGAGACCGGCGCTGAGGATGATTACCCCTGCTGGTGGCGCTACCCGAACGGCCAACCTGAGCAAAAAAGCTGTTTTTTTGACGTTCGCGAGCGCGCCGCCGAGCAGCCGTTCTACGATATGGGTGATATGGCGCTCTCCCCGGATGAGCAGTGGCTCGCCTGGACCGAAGATACCCAGGGCGACGAACGCTTTACACTCTGGTTAAAAGCGCTGCCTAACGGCACCCCGCGCCAACTGCTTAGCGATATCGGCCCCAGCGTTTGCTGGGCAGAAGACCAAACTGCAGACGGCGCCACGCTGCTGTTTACCCGTTTCGATGATACCCAGCGCCCTGACAGCTTATGGCGGCTATGGGTCGCGTTCGCAGAACATGCCCCTATGCAGACACCGACCCTGGTGTTACACGAGGCAGACCCAGAATTTTGGGTAGGCGTGGGTAAGACGCGCTCTAAAGCGTGGTTGATCATCGAGAGCGGTTCAAAAGATACCACCGAAGTTCTCGCCCTGCCTGCCGACCAGCCCGAAACACCCCTCGTTTGCCTGCATGCCCGCGAGCCGGGCGTGGAAGTCAGCATTGATCATCGGCCAGGGGTCTTTTATCGCCTGCACAACCAGACGGGCCCCCACTTTCAACTGGATATGCGCGCCGAAAGCGATAACGCCAGTTGGCAGCCGCTGATTGCGCATCGCGATGACGCCACGCTGGAGGGGGTTGATGCGTTTGAGTGGGGCTTGGTACTTGCTGAGCGAAGCCATCAGGATGCGCAGGTACTGCTGCGGCGCTTGGAGCTGGATAGTCACCATCAAACGCTGCTTGATAGCTACATTGACCTACCCGAAACGCCCTGTTCACAGCTGCTGGAAGACTCGCCACACTTTAATGCGCGCACGCTGCACCTGCGCGAAGAGTCGTTTACCCGCCCACCGAGCTGGTATGCCTTAGACCTTGATAGCGGTGTACGCACGCTGTTAAAACAGGTGCCCGTTCACGGCAATTTGGCGCCTGAACAGTTAGTTAGCCGCAGAGTATGGGCCACCAGTCACGATGGCGAGCAAGTCCCGGTATCGGTGGTCATGCGAGCAGACTTGGCAGGCCAGCCACTGCCCACCCTTTTATACGGTTACGGTGCTTACGGTGAAGCGCTGGACCCCTGGTTCTCGATTGCCCGCCTAGAGCTACTGGAGCGCGGCGTGGCCTTTGCTGTAGCCCATGTGCGCGGCGGCGGTGAGCGCGGCGAACCGTGGTACTTAGCAGGCAAGATGGCTCATAAAGAGAACAGCTTTCACGACTTTTTAGCCGCCCGTGAAGCGCTTGTGGCCACCCATATCAGCCAGCCTGAGCGGATAGTCGCCTGCGGTGCCAGTGCAGGCGGGTTGCTGGTGGGCACTTGCATCAACCGTGCGCCGGAGGCCTTCTGCGCGGCGGTGTTGGATGTGCCTTTCCTGGATGTGCTGCGCACCATGCAGAACCCAGAGCTGCCGCTCACCACCGCCGAGTACACCGAGTGGGGTAATCCTGAAGCACCCGATGTGGCTGAACGCATCGCCGGTTATTCCCCCATCGACAATATTCGTGAGCAGCATTACCCCGCCCTGTGGATTGAAGGCAGTTGGTTCGATACCCGGGTTAGCTACTGGGAACCCGCTAAATTCTACGCCCGAGTGAGTCAGGCACAGCAAGGGGCTGCACCTACTCTGCTACATACCGATATGAGCAGCGGCCACGGCGGCGCATCGGGAAGGTTTAAGGCGTGGCGCGATACCGCTCGCCAGGATGCGTTTATTCTGTGGGCACTAGGGCTAGCGGAGGCGTAGTCGTCGCGGGAAGTGCATTCGTCAAGGCCTCAGTAAACTCCCTAAACGCTTGCTGAGCCCCCTGAATGACCCAGGGCCATGAGTCTCGTGGACACATGGCCTCGGCAAATTGCCAAAAACCCGCCCACGCGGCGGGTGTAAGGGGCATTTCGGAAAAAAACCGGCTCGGAATCTGGTCACCCAAAGCACGCTTGGCGTGGCAGGCAATCGCCTCGCCCCCTAAACGTGAACCCTCGTGCACGTAGAGCATGCCGACCATTTCATACAGGCTGGCAGGTGCCGAGAAGCGCCACGCAGGAAGCACCGGCTGACCTAGCTTGCGTAAATCGTGGCCCAGCAACGGCTCTCGCAGCGTCAGCGTATAGTGGCTCTTATACTCCACTATCGTCTGGCTGAGCGTACGCTCAAGGCCTGCAGCCGCAGGGTACAGACAGGTAAGCGCCGCCCCATAGATTGCCCTGTTAACATCGGGGCGGAGGAGATAACGCAACGCCGGATGATGATCCACACGATGATGGTCAGCTTTCGTCGCTTGCCTTAGCTGCTGCGCCAGTGACCCATCGTCTCTACTGGGCATCGTGGCTCCACGGCATGCTCTTAGCTTGCTGCAATAACGCGCGCAGCTTAAAGAGATAAAGACGAGTGCTCGCGGTCCAGGGCCGGCTATACCCAAGGCGCTGTTCAACCCAGGATTCAAAGGAACGTCGTGGTGAAACGACGCTTCCACCGTCCCGATAATCCACAGGCTTATCAGGATTTCCTCCCCACGTCACATCGTAAATATGCTCTAAGCGACACAGGTACAAGTTGACGGAGTGATGCTGGTCTAATGGCAGGTCGCTAATTAAAGCGACTCCTGCTACTTCGCTTAGCGGCATCTCAGCGCAATCGCGTTGAAGGCAATCGCTCATCCAGATGTTCGAAGCTTCATTTGCTGCCTGCTGCGCTACGATATTCATCGCGGCGGGCGTCAAGCCTATCCCGTGCTGATAATACTCTTGGCCCATTTGAAGCATCACACCATCGGCTCCAAAGGTCTCCATTAACCATTCGCTCAGCTCTTCCCAAGCGCTTTCCAATTCGCCATGGCGCATCAATACCGCTTTGGCATGATCAAAGTGGCGCTGCAATCCATCAATCACCTGCTGGCGTCGGCGCGCTTTGAAGTCACGCAGGCGTAAATTAAATCCTTCGCTCAGCCCTCGCATCGCTTCTAGTTCGCTGACCGTTAACTGCCGTGGAGTTGCTGAATGGCAAGAGATCAACGCATCAAGCTCTCCGGCTTGGATGATGGGCAGGGAAATGGCTCCGCCCACCCCCATATTGGCCATGTACTCTAAATGAATCGGCGAGGCGCTGCGTAAATCGACATAGCTTAAGTCAGGCGTCGCATCCGCTTTGGCGGAATAAATCGGCACGGGTGCAGCGGTGGCATCAGGAATCGTGCGCCAAGGGTTTTTCAAATAGAGTTGGCGCGCAATATAGGGAATGTCGCTGGCGGGAAACCGCAGCCCTTGATAACTACCCGTGACACCCTCGCGACATGCCTCAGCAAGTACTTCTCCATCGCCCTCAGGCATAAAGCGGTAATAAAGTACCCGATCAAAACCACTCAACGTCAGCAGGCTATCCATCAACGTTTGACACTGAGCTGCCAGCTCATCGGCACTCTCAGGAACTGACGCTGCCCCACTAACGGCCACCATCGGCGCAGAATGGGCGTCGACAGGGTAAAGCTCATATATCCATCCGCTGCCGTGATGGCTTGTCACAACAACATCGAACTCTTGATGCGGCATATCGCACTGGCCAACGTAACGCTCGCCTGGGCTGAGTTCAGGCAGTGCCGCAGTAATGTCGTGCAAAAACGCAGGAAGCGGATACCCAAGTGCAACATGGGCCTGTGGATCGGTTAACAGGCTATCTGCATTGGCCGATACATGGGTCACCTTACCTGTCGAATCAGTGATCACCAGCACACCATGGGGCTGGATCGCCCCAGAGAGATGCAGCTCCTCCTGCTCACACTGATGAATAAAGCCACGCGACTGGGTCATAAAGAGGCATCCTGCGGAGTGTGATCGCTGGCGTCGGCAACAATCACTGAGGTGAAATCATCCAGCGCTAAGGGCATAGAGAGCAAATAACCTTGGACAAAGTCGCAGCCATTTTCAATTAGCCAAGCCAGTTGGGCAGGCGTTTCTACGCCTTCGCCCACGGTACGGATACCCAGCGCTTTGGCCATACCCAGAATAGCAAGTGCAATGGCTTGATCTCCGCCATCTTTACCACCTAGCCCGTCCACAAAGCTCTTATCGATTTTCAACTCGGCTAAGGGCAGCCGCTTTAAGTAGGCAAGCGATGAATAGCCGGTACCAAAGTCATCCACTGCCAGCTTAATACCCGCTTCGCGCAGCTTTTCAATATTGCCTAATGCTGAGCTGGAGCGGTCTACCAAGGTACTTTCAGTGATTTCAACTTGAATCAGCGAGTACGGGACCCGGTACTGTTTCAAACAGCTAAACAGGTGCGTAATAAACCGCTCTTCTTGAAAGCTGCGCGCTGACACGTTCATGGCAACAGGAGGCGGCGTTAACCCTTCGTCTCGCCATTTAGCAAGCTGACGTACCAAGAGCAATGCCACGTAACGGTCTAGTTCCAGAATCAGCCCTGTCGCCTCTGCCACAGGAATAAAGTCAGCGGGGCTCACTTGGCCAAGCGTGGGGTCGTGCCAGCGCAACAGCGCCTCTGCACCGGATAAACGGCCCTCCTTCACGCAGACAAATTTTGGCTGGTACACCAGATGCAAGCGGCCATGCTCCATGCCTTCACGCAGGGCATGCTCGATCGCGACATCACGCATCAAGCGCGCTTGAAGCTCCGGCTTGAACAGCTCAAAACGGTCACGGCCATTCTCTTTGGCACGGTACATGGCCGTATCGGCAGCTTTGGTCAGCCCGGCAACATCGTCACCATCGTCTGGGCAGAAGGCTAAGCCAATGCTGGACGTAACAAACAGCGCATGTCGGCGCACCTCAAAAGGTTTAGAGAGTGCCTCTACAATGCGTTTAGCGACCTGTTCAGCGCCTTCGATGGTGGTATCCACCAGAATAATCGTGAACTCGTCTCCTCCCAAGCGAGCGACCGTATCCATATCGCGTACAAGCTCTTTAAGCCGGTTGGCAACTTGGATAAGAAGCTCGTCGCCCACATCGTGGCCGAGCGTGTCGTTAATACTCTTAAAATTATCCAGATCCAAAAACATGAGTGCACTTAACTGTTCGCTACGTTTTGCATGCGCAATCGCGACTTGCAAACGGTCTTGGAACAGCGTGCGATTAGGCAACCCCGTAAGAGAGTCGTGGGTGGCTAAATATTCTGCCTGGCGTTGAGACTCTTTAATGTGGGTGATGTCGGAAAACACCGCCACGCACAAACCGTCATCGTGACTATCGGGTGCTATGAGATTCAGCGTTAACCACTGAGAAAACAGCGTGCCGTCGCGGCGCTTATTAAACACCTCACCTTGCCAATAACCGTGCTGTTGCACGATATCCCACAAGACATAGCACGTTTCAGGCGTTTGCACGCCGCCCTGATTTTCGTCTTCACAATACAGTAGTGGTAGCGCAGGCCGACCTTCGACATCATTCGCAGGATAGCCCGTAATACGGCTAAATGCGTTATTCACTGACTGGATATCACCTTGAGCGTTAATCACCACAATGGCTTCTCCCGCCTGCTCAAATACCTTGGCAGCGACCAGCATCTCGCGCTCCGCGTTCTTACGCGCGGTGATATCCTCTGATTCGGTCAAAATGAGATAAGGGTGGCCTTGATCGTCGCGCAACACTTGGTGAACAGACGATAAAATACGCGAGCCACCATCTTCACGGTGAAGCACGTGTTCTGCCTCGACGATCTGCTGGAAACGTACCGCCTCCATATCTCGCGCCCACACCGAACCTGCGTAGGCATCGTGGAAAAGCTCAAATACATTACGCCCTATCAATTGCTCTTGGCTAAGGCCAAACGTATTTAAAAACTGAGGATTAGCAAAGGTATAGCGCCCGTTAAGGTCTTTCAGCGCAATCATTACCGTGCTGTTCTCCATCAGCGCATGCAGCTGGGCTTGGGACTGTCTGAGCTTGGCCTGTACCTGGCTAAGGTCGGTAACATCCATTAATGTTACTACCAGTATTTCTACCTCACCCAGCTGGTTCACGCCCGGGGTAATCAGTCGCTGCAATAACCGGCCCTCTAGTTCCAATACGCTCTCTTCTGGCGTTGCCTGCTGCGACACGTTTATCAGCGTCTCTTCAAGGTCATCGAACACAGGAGGTAAACGTAGGCCCGATACATGGCGCAATAGCGCCGTAGGTCGCACATTGAACGAACGTGCTGCAGGCGCGTTATAGCGCTTTAAGCAAAAGTCGTTATCAAACACAAGCAGGGGAAAATCCAGCGCATCATAGAGATACGTATACTCATCGTTGAGCTTACTGAGTTCACCGGTTTTAACATTTAGCTCTTCATTCAAGCTGATCAGCTCTTCGTTCGTGGCTTGCAGCTCTTCATTTGAGGCCTCGAGTTCCTCATTCGTCGCCTGGAGCTCTTCGTTAGACGCCTGGGCCTCTTCGTTGAGTGACTGCATCTCCTCATTAGCGGTGGCTAGCTCTTCAATCAGCGACTGCAGGTGCTCACGAGTGGCTTCAAGCTCATCTTCCAGGCTTTCCATACCATCGAGCTGCGGCGGCTCCATGAGCTGATCAAGCGGCACACTGACAGGCTTTTCACTCTCGACAAGCGGCGTAAGCACCATCAGGAGGCGACGATCATCATCTTGGGCGGTAAGGCCGCGAACGCTTAATCGCCACCACTCATTCTCAAAGCGCCGGCGTCGGCCTAGCTGTGGGGCGCGCTGCTTATTAAACTGATGTAGTAGTGACATCAGTTCGCCACGAAAGGGATCAATCATGACATCTTGGATGCCCACCTGGGTGCGCCCGGCCGGAAAGCGTAAGAAGCGCTCCACATCCCCTGCCGTGTGTTGAACATTTCCCTGTGCATCACACAGCGCGACAGTGGCCCCCATATGCGCCACTAGCGCATCCAGCAGCTGCTGCATATCGCGATCACGGCGCTTTAAGGGGGAAGACACCCGCTTAGCCGTTGGGGTTTGTTCAATTAGCTCTCGGCTTTCCCCCTGCTTGATAAACAGGCGTTCACGCCGGTCCAAAGGGGTAAACAGCGCTTCCGAATAGCCCACGCTTTCAGAACGGCCCAAAAAGAGCGCGCCTTTGACTTTCAGACCAAAGTGAAAACGCTGCAGCACTTTAGACTGCAGCTCATTATCAAAATAGATCAATACATTACGGCAAGTAATCAGGTTTAAGCGTAAAAACGGCGGGTCATCCACTAAGTTATGCTTAGCGAAAACAATCATATCGCGGAGGGTCTTATTCACCTCAAAATTTTGCTCATGCGGGGTGAAATAGCGCTCTAACAAAGAGGAAGGCAAAGCCTCTAGCGCTGCCCCTAAATATCGCCCACGCCGGGCAATATCCAGCGCGTCTTCATCAATATCCGTGGCAAAAATCTGCACCACGACCTGACTATTCAGTGTCCGCTTTGCTTCAACAATTAACAGCGCAATGGAGTACGCCTCTTCACCCGTGGCGCAACCGGCTACCCATACCCGCAGAGGGCCGGTGTCTGCCTGCTCTACCATGGGATAAATAGCTCGCTTTAGCGCATCAAATGCACTGGCGTCGCGAAAAAAAGCGGTGACGGAGATCAAAATATCTCGCCCCAGCTGTTCAAGCTCAGCGGGGTTATTTTCTATTAATGCAACGTACTGCTGCATATCAGTGATGTTGGTAGCGACCAAGCGGCGGCGGATACGGCGGCTCAGGGTGCCCGGTTTATATCCCGAAAAATCGAGATTTCGACGCTCTTTTAATAGCGTCAGTAAGCGCGGAGGCACATCGACCTGGTTACCTTCCAGGCTGGCACACTCAAGGCGCGCAAGCTCTGCCAACCGTGAGCTCATCACTTCTGCATCAAGGATATAATCAATCACGCCAGCATCAATCGCCGATTGCGGCATACCGTCATACTTGGCACTTGAAGGCGTTTGCACCATTGTAATGCCGCCCGCAGCCAAAATAGCGCGAAGGCCCGCAGTGCCATCCGACCCGGTGCCCGAGAGTACAATCCCTACAGCGGATTCTTGGGCATCACTGGCAAGCGAGGTAAAAAAATCATTCACCGACGGTTTAGGTACCACGTGAGGGAGTGCGGGAGCGGTGTAGAAAACACCCTCTTTAATCGTGGCGTTCGTGTTGGCGGGCACCACATAAATAACGCCCGCTTCAGGGCGCTGGTGGCTTTCAAGCCGCGTCACCCGCAACCGGGTTTCACGGCTAAGAATATCCACCAGCATACTCTTATGGGTGGGCGAGACATGCTGCAGCACTACGTAGGCCATCGGCAGTGCAGGGTCAAGCGGGCGAATCAGTTTCGAAATAGCTTCGAGTCCGCCCGCAGAGGCACCAATACCCACCACAATCGGCGGACCCAGTGCGGAAGTTGCAGCAGTCATGAAGTTCCTTTGCTAATCGAGAGGTGTCTTTTAATTCAGTTTACACATCTCGTTAGCAAAGCTATATGGCAGAACCCAATAAGACACCAAGGCAATATTTATTGAACATTTATTCGTTAAGCGTAACTGATGTATGAGCGAGCTGGCGTGATGGAAGTACGTCAGACGTCGGCGCAGCAGGCAGCTTGAAACCACTCACTGCATCGAGAAGCACATCGGCTGTTTGTGAGAGTCTTTCTGCCATTGCGTGCGCGTCACGCACCGAGCGGTTTGAGCGCTCCAGGGCATCATGTATCTCGGTCACACTATGCTCCAGCTCATCAATACCCTGATGCTGTTGCTGTAGTGCGCTATCCATAACGCCTAATCGTTGGGCCACATCACCAAACGACTCGCTTAGGCGCTGAGTCGTATCACTCGCCGCGCTGCTTTGTGCAACCCCTTTGCTGACGTGCTCAGTGATCGCCACCACGTTGTAGCGAATTCTCTCGGCCGTTTGCTGAGTATTACCCGCTAATTTACGCACCTCATTGGCCACCACCGAGAATCCACGGCCCTGCTCACCGGCACGGGCGGCTTCTACGGATGCATTTAATGCCAACAAATTGGTTTGAAAAGTGATGTGATCTATTTCTGACAACAGATTGCCAATCTGTTCGGCCTGCTTAGTTAACAGACGCATCATCTGCTGAAACGCCTCTACCTGCTGATGATTTTCCTGCATGGCAACGTCCGCCTCTTTCACCAGTTGCCTTACATGGCGAGACTCCGTCGCCGTATCCCGCGTAATAGATGCCAGCTGCGTCGCGTTAGCCGAAATACGCTCAGTCTGATTCACATTACGTGCAATCTGCTCGCTCAGATCATCCTGGGCACGAAATAGCTGCTCGCTAAGTGTGTGAGACGCCTGGGCCGCCAACTGGGTTTGGCGCAGGCTATTGGAAACCTGATCACGCATCTCCTGAACAGCCGCTACGGCGGGCAAACGCAGCTGTGACGCGCTAAAACTCATATCCAAGCGCCCGCTGCCTGCCTGATGGGCAAAGCGGCTAACATGCAGCCCTTCAGCCACCATGCGCGACAAAACGCTGGCCAAATAGCCCAACACAACAACCTGAACCACCACGGCACCGCCATGCATCAATAGGCATAAAAAAAGTTCATACCCGGAGTGAGTATCATGAAAACCGCTCCCCACCATGCCACTGTAAAGCTGCACATGCCCCAAGTACTGTAACCAGCTAAACAACAGGTGATGTAGCGCAACCACAAGACCACCAAAGGCAATGACCCGCCAGTCGCTATAGAGAATCAATGCCGCCAGCAAAATAAAGATGCTAAAGTGCGCCTCAATTAAACCGCCACTCTGTTCAATCAATACCGCAGACCATCCCATCATCACCGCGGCTTTCACAAAACCGTTTACCGGCTTGCCTGGCAGGCGCTTTTGCAACCAGGCTGTGAACGGCAGTGTCGCCACAGCAAATGCGGCTGCTAGCCAAAACGTGTCAGTCGCCACCCCCACCACTAAGCACAGCACGCTAATCAAGCCAATCGGAAGCCACATAAAACGATCAGCATGGGCTATGTGGCTTGCAAACAGAGCTTGGGACATAAGTCTCCTTCAATGAGAAATCCCCAAAAGGGAAGCTGGATTGATAGAGAACCCCAGCAATTGCGGACTATAGAAACCTTAAAAAACTTTTTCAATACTGAACATTACACGCTTATAACAAAAGGGTATTGTACGCCGTCCCTTACTTACGACTTACTGCGCCTTGCCAGCCGGACTATTCGCTGAGACTATTCAACGTAACCGCACTCCTCAATAGTCATATTCAATTCCACCTTGCTTCAGATGATTTTGCCCTGATGGATGTAAACAATCGTGAGTTAGCGCTGCAAACGGGCCTACTGATGCTGTTGACCACCACCGTGATTATCGGTGGCGCTAGCCTCGTTTTTGGAGTGACGCCAAGCCTACCTCAGCCCCAGGCGCTTGCTATTTTGCCCGACAGCTCTCTTGTGATTCTGCTCTGCGGCCTGGGGCTAAGCGCCGTGATGGCCAACATACCGCAGTGGCGAAAAGTCGCCAGCGTAGCGTTGTCAATGCTGGCGTTCTATACCCTGACACATAATGTATTGACGGGCGGTGTTGGCATTTCATGGCTCAGCGGCCAACCGCGGCTCCCCAGCCAAACGGCGCCCATCTTGATGTTAGCCGCTTTTTGTTTGTGGGTAGGTCCACAAGGGCCTTGGCAACGCCGAGTGTGGCAAATCGGTGGCGTTGTGTTGTGGATCATCGGCTGCATTACGCTGGCTTATCATACAGGCATCGCGATTCCCGCTTGGCTACCCAGAGCCAGCGCCCTACTTCCTGGGTTGCTCTGCTTTTCATTTGGCCTCGCCATGATCATGGTCAGCCGACACATTCCGCATCTCGCCGCTTCATTGAGTAAAGCCGCTGTCGCTGCAGGTATCTTGGGCGTTGCGCTCAGCATGAGCGCCTGGTTTTTGATCAGCTGGAATCAGCATGAGACAACGCGCTCTGAAGCACAGAACACCCTAGCCAGCGTCACGACCAGCATCGAGCGAACGCTGACCTCACGCGCTATCGTGCTTGAGCGTTTAGCCGAACGTTGGCAAGGCGTGTTTGAAGATGAGCCGTCCCGTCAACGGGAAGTGATTCGCTACTGGAATGACTACCCCAGCATCCTGGCCTTGGCCTATTTCAACCCCTTGACGCAAGATGTATGGCGGCGTGCACAGCAGGGGCGCGATCTTCTATGGCTGGATGATCAGCTCGTCAGCTTGCCGGTATTACGCTGGCTAAACCAGCAGCAGCAATCCGTGCAATGGCTATTCCCTGACCCCGAACGGCCTAATCTTGCGCTAATGGCGTTAAAGCCTTCCGCCGAGCAGCGCTATCAGCTGGTAGCGGTCATTGATATCGCTTACCTGATGGCCAAAGAGACCCAGATTGCGGAACAGGCTTTCTCGCTATCAATCCGTCATCCAGGTGGCGACATTTTCTCCTCTGGCACCGTACTAGACGCACAGGAAACAGTGCAAGAGAGCACTCCCCTGAGCGAGCAGCAACTTGGATTACCCGGCGGAACAGCACTGCATTTAAGCCTTTGGCCCCGCTCTTCATCTGCTTTTGAGCTGGCCAATTTCATTGCCGCGGGCATCGGCATAGCGGGCCTACTGCTCACCTACCAACTGGTACTGAGTTTCGCCTTGATCGCAGCCAGAGCACAGCGCACACGAGAGCTGGCCAAAGCCAAAGAGGCGCTGGAAGACCAGCACCGTATTCAGGCCATGATTGCCCGCGACGAGCCATGCAGCGCCACGCTATTACAAATTTGTCGCTTCTTGGAGCAACAAAACCCCCACTTCCATGCGGCTGTATGGCGACTGGAAAGCTCTGCGGCCTACCGAGTAGAGCTGCTCTCCTGCACCCTGCCCTTTGGCTTGCAAGAATCCATGCCATTTAACGAGAGCGTCATTAAACTGGCTAGCGAACTGCACCAGCAGGAGGAAACGACAGTTAGCTTGACACTAAACACCGCCTCTTCGATGACCTTTAGCCAGTTGGCCGCCCAGCATGGCTACGCTAACGCCATCGTGCATATTTTAAGCAGTGGAGATGCCTTGCCGTTAGGGGCAGTCGTGTTACTGTCAAAGCAGGGGCAGGCACTTTCACAGAGCCAAACGTCCTACATTGAGCCATCGCTACTCCGCAGCGCGCTGCGTTTAATGAGCTTGGCCATTGAGCGCTATAACCATCAGCAAACGCTGCAAGACAGCGAGCAACGCTTTCGCTCACTGTTTACCCAAAACCCTGACGGCGTTTTCTCACTAGACGTGGATGGCTATTTTCTCAGCGTTAACCAGTCGCTATTAACGCTGCTGGCCATTAGTGAAGCCGATATTATCGGCAAGCACTTTTACACCCTGCTACCGACCGAGCAGCGTTCATCGATTAATGAAGTGTTTAGCCAAGCGCTGACCGGGGTCTCTCAGCGCTTCGAGATTGAGATCACCAGCCATGCTGGCCACACACACTACGTTGATATCTCTTTTCTTCCTACCGTCGTGATGGACAACGTCGTCGGTGTGTATGGCGTTGTTAAAGAGATGACCGCACTACGCTTTAACGAAGCACAGCTACGCATTTTCCAACGCAGCTTAGAGGCCAGCAGTAACGGTGTTTTAATCTGTGAAGCCCGGAACGATGACTTCCCGATTATTTACGTGAACCCCGCCTTTGTAGAGATTACCGGCTACGATCTAGCCGACGTACAGAATCGTAACTGTCGCTTTTTGCAGGGCCCAGATACCGACCCACAACAGGTTCAAGACATTCGCCGGGCGTTCCTCCAGCAGCGCGATATTAGCTTAACCATCCGCAACTACCGTAAGGATGGTCGCGCTTTTTGGAACAATATCTTTATTTCACCCGTACGCGCTCAAGACGGCCAAGCAACACACTTTGTGGGCATCATCAACGATATTTCTGAACGCAAAGATCACGAGAATGAACTGGCGTTTCATGCTACCCACGATGCACTCACCGGGCTTGGCAACCGTGCTCTGTTTGAAGACCGTTTAAATCATGATGTGGATTTAGCAAAACGTCATCAGCAGCAGCTGGCGGTGCTGTTTATAGACCTGGATGAGTTCAAGCCCATCAATGACACGCTAGGCCACGCCATTGGCGACCAAGTACTCATCCACGTAGCGCGGCGCCTGGAGGAGGTTATTCGACCCTCTGACACGTTGTGCCGATTTGGTGGAGATGAGTTTGTGCTGTTACTCCCTGATTTGGATGCTCCACATCATGCCCAGGAAGTGGCCGAACGCTTGCTGCTGGAACTGGCGCAACCTTATCGGATAGACCGCCACGAGCTTTATCTGTCGGCCAGCATTGGTATCGCACTTAGTAATGAAGCGCTTGAAAACCCAGCGGCTCTGCTTCAGCAAGCGGACATGGCGATGTATAAAGCCAAACAGCAGGGGCGCAATACGCTGCAAACATTTACCCATGACATTAACCAAAAGCTGACTCAACGGGTAACGCTACGTAACGACCTTCAGGAGGCCATTACACAGGAGCAGTTTGAGCTACACTATCAACCACTGCTCGGCCGTGACGGCAGCGTACAGGGCTTTGAAGCCCTGGTGCGCTGGAACCATCCGGTGAAGGGTCCCATATCGCCAGCACTGTTTATCCCGATCGCAGAAGAAACGGGGCAGATTATCGGCCTAAGCCAGTGGGTGATGGAACGCGCCGCCAAAGACTTTTTAAAGCTCCAGCTACTGCTGCCAAGCCACTGCCGTATGGCAGTTAACCTCTCGCCCATGCAGTTTCACCGCCCCAGCTTTTTAAGCTCGCTGCGTAAAACGTTGGAAGTAACCGGTTTGCCGCCCACCGCGCTAGAGCTTGAACTCACCGAGGGCATCTTGATGAATGACACGGATGCCGCGATCGATACGCTACATGCACTGCGGGGCATGGGCATTAGTATCGCGATTGATGACTTTGGCACAGGGTTTTCTAGCTTAAGCTATTTGCGCCATCTACCGATTGATAAGATCAAAATAGACCGTAGCTTCATCCTCAACATTGATGAAAGCAGCAAAGATGCGGCGGTTGTTCAGGGGATCATTGCCTTAGCGCACCACCTAGAGCTTAATGTGGTCGCTGAAGGCGTTGAAACCAGTAGCCAGCAGCATCAGCTATTGGCGCTGAACTGTGATGTATTACAAGGGTATCTATTTGCCAAACCCATGCCCTATGAGTCTCTCACCCACTGGTTGCAAAATCACACGGCTACCCTCCTTGGCTAGGCCCCGTTCATTACCCCCTTATTAAACAGCGCTTTCGGCGCTGTTTTTTTTCGCCCATAAAAATATATGAAAATATTTTCCACAAAAACTTTGCACCGCTGCTTTTATGCGGCATACTAGCCATAAGTTTTATATACCAACGTCTAACTATTTACGACGAGGCACACATTATGAATCATCAAGAACAGTTCCCGACTATCTGGGACACACCGCTAAAACCTTCGACCCAAAAAGCGACAAAAAAAGCAGCGGTCAAGCCAGAGCACTCCCCTCTGAAAGAAGTCTTTTTGACCATTTGGGACAGTGCAAAAAGCAAAACCGCCAGCTAACGAATGTTAGCCAGCGGTTATCGCGTATGCCAAGGAGGGCAGCGCTGCAGATTAATTTCTGCTTAAGTCATCGGAATGACGGCAATGATATGCTCTTCAAGATACTTCTCTGGCACTTTATCTTGAGACACAGCAAACCCTCTCACGCTGATGCCTTTTCGATGAACTCGTTCGGCGTCATTACTGAGCAGCGGATGCCAGCCAGCTAGTTTGCGCCCTTCTGCTACGCGTCGGTAACCGCAGGTTTGAGGCAGCCAGGTAAACTCTTTTACCAGCGCAGGCGTCAGCTGCGTGCAGTCGGGCACGCTATCAAAACGATTTTCATAATCGCTGCACTGGCAGCTATGCGTATCGAGCAATCGACACGCCACGTTAAGAATGGCCAGCTCCTGCGTCTCATCATCGTGCAGCTTGAGCAAGCAGCACTGTCCGCAGCCGTCACACAGCGCCTCCCACTCTGGCTGGGTCAGCTCTTCAAGCGTATAGCGTTCCCAAAAGCGCTCGCGTAACGCGGTTTCCATCGTCAATTACCTCGGTATAAACATGGTTGATACTGGCGAAAGCTTCGCCCTCACCTCAGCCCACGGCACCATCGCTGGTTAACGTTTCACAGCACTCCGCCCACAAGACGCTGAAATGTGCTTCTAACGCTGCGTAATCGTCGTACAGCCAAGGCACCAGCTCCGCAAGACGATTAGGCCCTGTAAGGCGTTGCCCCAAACCTGCTACAGCACGGCATGTAAAATCAAAATCAGCGTAACGGCGTAGCCAGTCTTGCTCAACCATGACGGGCATCATCGTGGTGAGACGCTGAGGAGCGGGTTGTGCGCTCAACAGCTGATAGCAACGCTCAATCAGTTGATGCTGATCGGTGCCTGCTTGCTGACGCGAAATGAAGTGGTCCCACACAATATCCAGCGCGATGCCTGCATAGCGCCGCTGGGCCTTTGGAGCACGCTGTTTGGCCATCACAACGCTCGGGTGCTGGTCTACCCAGGCATCTACCCGGCGATGATGTCGAATGCCACGGGCAACGCTTAACGACCACGCAGCAAGGTCACTGCCTTTCACACCATCGGCAATCAAATTACCGTATAAAAAGCCATCGTCGCCCGCATGAGCTAACCAGGCATGGGCCAGAAAATTCATACCGGCGCTGCTACCATCATCCAGAACGTGCTCACGAGCAGCCTACTGTTTGCGCACGATGAATGTCGAGTAAATAGGGCTCTTTAGCAGGCGGCATCTGTAAGTAAAACCCTTGCTCCTCAATCGCCGCGATGACATCGGCTGCATTGACACGAGCCAGCGTTTTGTCCGCCGTCAGAATCATCGTCAGCACAGGAACGGGCTTACCAAAGGTTTCCATCAGCGCATCAGGCACTGTTTCGGTGCCCTTACGCTTATCAACGTATAGGTACATTTCGTCTTTACGCGAGCTTTTCAAAATCTCGCAGAGCAGTTTGTCGCTCATTAACACAACTCCTCAAGCGCTTGGTGGATCGCCTGCGTCAAGCAGGCATCGCGCCAACCACTCAGTTCCATTAAGGGCTGATGATCCAGACACTGCATCACCATGGCTTCAATATCGCGGCGGCGCAGCAGCATTTCAGGTGCAATATTGAGTGCCGACGCTTGGCTGGCAACTACCCCTTTAATTGCTTTGAAGCGCCGTTTAAAAGCAGGCTGCATGGGGTCTGGCCACCGAGCGGGCAGCTCACTTTCTGCGCAGTGCTGAGCCTGCTTGACCAATGCGAGCAGCGCATCGCCCTCTTTTTTGACCAGCGGTGGCTTAACACCCTCAACTTCCGCGAGTTCATAGCGGTTTTTGGGCATTTTTTCGGCCACCGCAAACAGCAGCTTATCGCTCACCAACCAATTACGCGGCAGGTCGCGGCGGCGTGTTTCCCCCTCCCGCCAAATGGTCATGAGGCGGTAGGCTTCTAATTGACGAGGCGCCAGACGCCATAGCTGGCGCTGGCGGGTATACCACTGGCCATCGTTTTCTACGCTGCGCCCTGCTTGCTCAATTAAATTAGCGCAATCGCTATCCAGCCACTCCCGGCGACCTAGCTCGTCGAGTTTCTCCGCCTGAAGCGCCCACACTTTTAACAAGTAGATCACATCTAACGCCGCGTACTCACACTGTGAAGGCGTTAACGGGCGCTCCAGCCAATTAGAGCGTGTCTCCTCTTTTGGCAGCGTCTCCCCCATCCAGTGTTCAACGAGTTTTTGGTAACCCATCCCCGGCGTTTCGCCCAAAAAGGCTTGCGCCACCTGGGTGTCCACCAACGGCGAAGGCAACACACCGGCCCAGTGCTGAAACACTTCCAGGTCTTCACTGCAGGCATGAAGCAACTTTACCGCGCTATTTTGCAACAGCGCTTTAAACGATTCTGTGCAGGGCGTGGATAATGGGTCGACTAAATACGCTACTTCGTGGCTGGCAAACTGGATAAGCGCCGGCACGGGGAAAAACGTATTTTCACGAAAAAACTCGGTATCGAGGGCAATAACACTGGCACCGGCAACCTGTTCACAGGCGGCGTCTAACGCCTCGGCACTATCAATCCATTGATATAAAGAGGAAGTTGAAGAGGACAAAGCAGTCTTCCGGGTTGGCACAACCGCATCAGCGCTTGCGTTTATTATAAGTGTTAGTCGCTAGCAAAGGGCTGGCGACCGTTAAAAGCGCGGCTGAGCGTACCGCCGTCCACGTACTCCAGCTCACCGCCCATGGGTACACCATAGGCAAGGCGAGAAAAGGAGACGCCGTAATGCGCAAGCTGAGAGGCGATATAATGCGCTGTCGCCTCACCTTCTACCGTAGGATTTGTAGCGAGCACCACTTCGTGAATATTGCCTTCAGCCACACGGCTTTCGAGCAGGTCTAAGCCAATGGCATCTGGTCCAATACCGTCTAATGGCGAAAGATGACCGTGTAGCACGAAGTAGCGACCCTGAAAGCCACCCGCTTCTTCAATGGCTAGCTGGTCTGCGGGTGATTCGACCACGCATAACAGCGCATCATCGCGGCGCGGGCTTTCACATAGCAGGCAAATATCGGCTTCCGTTAGCGTGCGGCAACGCTGGCAGTAACCGACTTTTTCGATTGCCTGCTGAATCACCGCCGCTAACCGTTGCCCACCAGGGCGTTCACGCTCTAACAAATGCATGGCCATGCGCTGGGCCGTTTTTGGCCCAACGCCTGGCAGCACGCGAAACGCGTCCATTAACTGCTCAACAAGCGGAGAAAAACGCATCGTTTAGAACGGCATCTTAAAGCCGGGCGGCAGGTTCAGGCCCGCCGTTGCTTCTTCCATTTTCGCTTTGGAGTTCGCTTCGACTTTACGTACGGCATCGTTCACCGCTGCGGCCAGCAAGTCTTCAAGCAGCTCTTTATCTTCTTCTAGAACGCTAGGATCGATGGTGACATCAATGACATCGTGACGTCCGTTCATGGTAATTTTCACCATGCCTGCGCCAGCTTCACCATGCACTTCGGCTTTGGCAGCTTCTTCCTGGACGCGCTGCATTTTTTCCTGCATTTCTTGGGCTTGCTTCATGATGTTGCCCATTCCGCCTTTAAACATGCGGTGTTCTCCTAAATTAATAAAACGAAAAAAGGTAGCCGTAGGCCATTAAGAGCGTGGCTCTGGCGTTGGTTTTACGGTTGACTCAATTAGCGTAGCCCCAAACACCTGCTGTAACTTTTTAATATTGGGGTCGTGATGCAATAGATCAACGGCCTGCGCATGGCGCTCTTGTTGAAAGCGCTCTTCCTGCTGACGCGGGGTCTCTAGGCTGGCATCAAGCTCAGCCACGCGGAACTGAACCCTTCTCGGCATACCAATGCTTTTGAGTGCGCGCTCAATGCGCCCATTATGGACATCGGCCTGCATGGCGGACTGGCTTGGGTCCAATAACAGCACTAGCACGTCGCCATCATCGCTTTCTAATTGGCAGTGCGCTGCCAAATTGCGGGTTAGCCCGCCCAGGCCTAACGCATCAAAGCAGGCCAGCCATGCGGCATGATTTAGGCGATCACCCGAGACAGGGGCCTCAACCGGCACAGCAGGTGCCGCAGTCACCGTAGAGCTGGGAGCAGGCTCTGGCTCTGGCTCTGGCTCTGGCTCTGGCTCTGGCTCTGGCTCTGGCTCTGGCTCTGGCTCTGGCTCTGGCTC
>NZ_JAWJBT010000026.1:0-54747 GCF_046536035.1 Halomonas sp. SIMBA_159 | reverse complement strand
GGCTCAAGGTTCAAACGAATTCGAAAGATGTGAACATCTTTCTTGTGCGCCTGCCTTGATATTTGGTGATTTATCACTCTCATCGGCAAGCGCCCACATGAATTACCTGATCAAATTGTTAAAGAGCTTTTCGAAGGGCGTTGCCGTTCGATGTGGAGCGTATTTTACGCATTTAAATCAGCGCGTCAACACCTTTTTTCTAATCAATGCATTGCTCGTAAAAACCTCAATAAAAAGCCGCCGACAGACTGTCGGCGGCGTTATTTTAAGAGGCAGCTAGGCGCTTGAGAAGCTCTTGACGCCTACCCTCACTCACAAAGGCCTCTTCAATAGCATTACGGTTCAACATGCGGAAGGTATCTGCATCCCAATCAAAAGCTTGGGCGCAAGCCACATGATTCTCCAACAACCCACCGCCAAAGTAAGCGGGATCGTCTGAACTAATCGTTACTTTTAGCCCTTCAGACAGCAGCTGCGGCAACGGATGATCGCGCAACTGATCAACCACTTTTAAGCTGACATTGGAAAGTGGACATACGGTAAGCACGGTTTGTTGATCACGCAGCCGCTTCACAACGTCAGCACTTTCTAGACAGCGCACTCCATGATCAATCCGTTGAACATCGAGAAGATCCAACGCTTCTGCGATGTACTCTGCCGGCCCCTCTTCACCGGCATGGGCCACACGCACCAGCCCAAGCTCTTTAGCACGCGCAAAGAGTTGCTGAAATTTGGCAGGCGGGTTACCTAGCTCCGCACTGTCCAGGCCAATCGCATCTAAAAACTTCCAATACGGTGCTGCTTGCTCAAGAACATGCAGGGCTTCCTCAGCAGGACGGTCGCGCAGAAACGCCATAATCATGCCAACCGTTAAATCCAGCGAAGACTCGGCCTCTTCTTTAGCTCTCAGCAGGCCTGCCATAACAACTTCCAATGGAATGCCGCGCTGTAAATGCGCCTGGGGGTCAAAGTGCATATCAATGTGCAGCACACCCTCTCCACGGGCGCGATTGAAGTAATCCATAGCAAGGTCGTAGAAGTCCTGCTCTGTGCGCAGCACATTCATGCCTTGATAGTAAAGATTTAAGAACCCTTGAAGATCTTCAAAATCATAAGCAGCTTTGGCCTCCTCAACAGTCTCATAAGGGAGAGCGATACCATTACGAGCGGCAAGCGCAAACATCAGCTCAGGTTCCAACGAGCCTTCAATATGCAAGTGGAGCTCGACTTTTGGAAGATGGCGTAAAAACTCGTTCATGCGGTGCTCCTGCTTGCGTTTCAATTAGCTGTCAGCAGTAGTATCTGTAATTAATCGCCCCTCATCAAGGCGCCACTGATAGTCCACATTGGGCAGCAGAGAAACGTCATCTATCTGATGAAGAAGGAAAATAGCCGTTCGCCCAGCCAACCACTGATCAAGGGACATCGCCAAATGCCTAGCGGTCTCAGCATCCACGCCCGCAAAAGGCTCATCCAAGAGCACAACCTTAGGGTCACGCAGCATCAATCTTGCCAAAGCAACCCTTCTGGCCTGCCCCCCTGAGAGTTGCTGACCTTTCTCACCCACATGGGTAGACAGCTGCTTGGGCTGCTGCTGCACCCAGTGCGACAACGCCACGCTGGATAACGCCTGCCATAGCTCTTCCTCTGTTGCACAGGGCTTAGCGATGCGTAGATTCTCCTCAAGCGTTCCATCAAACAGATCCGTTTGCTGGGTGAGGAGTGCAAAGTGATCAGCACGACTTTCCGGTGACACATGCCAAGGAGAAATACCCGCCACGCGTATGGTTCCCTGTGTCGGTGCAACCCTTCCTATCACTAAACCCGCCAGAGTCGACTTACCTGACCCAGACACTCCGGTGATAACAGCGCGCGCTTGTGAAGGCAACGTCGCCTGAAGATTAAACAGCACAGGGGCAACATCTTCAGGATAGGTGTAGGACACTTGATCGAATTGGAGGGAGTGCCCTTCCGTATTTTCCGGTAGCTCGACAACGTCAAAAACAGGGCGGTTGACCTTCAGCGCATTTAAACGCTGAGCCGCCCCATAGCTTGAGCCAAGCTTTAAAAAAGCCGCCGGAAGCAGCGCCAATACTTCGTTAATACCCAGCACGGTAATCACCGCCATTACTAAAATAGGCCCCACCACCTGCTCAGCAGATAAAGCCATACTTCCTATCCATAGCGTGGCAATCAATAAACAGCCGGTCACCCCAGATAAGAGAGCGTTACCCATGGCGGACTTCATTGCTAAGCGCCGCTGGTTGTTGAAGGCGAGCGTCTCATGTTGCTCAACTTTTTGGCGATGCCAACCTTGGGTTTGATAGCTGCGTAATTCAGCAGAGGCTTGAATCTGATCAAGCACCAATCGTCGCAACTCTTCTTGATCGCTCACTTGCTGATAGCTATTAGCAAACCCCAGCCAGCCATAGCCGAAGGTAACCACGGCCCAGAGAAGCGTGAGCACAACCGCCACAACGGCCCCAACTACGGGTAGCCAAATAGCAATAAAAGCGGATACCCCAAGAATCGTTAACAGCGCAGCAACGGGAGGAATGAGTAGCCGCAAATAGAGATTATCTAAGTTATCGATATCTGAGGTGAGCCGGCTGAGCCATTCACTGGCACGACGTCGTTTGAGAGAGGCATCATCTAAGCGGGTTAAGTCGCCAAACACGCGGTACCGCAAATCTGCTAAAAGCGTCAACACCGTATTGTGGTTGTACAAGCGCTCCACATACCGTGCGACGGTTCTTAGCAACGCAAAGAACCGAATGCCCCCACCGGGCACATACACATCTAGAGAGGCAGGCAAACCTGCTGCCAGTGCCACTCCCGCAAGGGCACATGAAACAATGAACCAACCGGAGAGGCCTAACAGTGACAAACCTGCCAGCAACGTCACCCACACCAGCAAGGTACCTATTAAAAACTGCTGACGACGACGCAGCAGCAGCTTGAGCCAGGGGGCAAGGTCACGATAAAACTGCTTCATATCGCCACCTCAACAAGCTGGCCTGAGCGACACTCGAAATGACGATTAGCAGCGGCTACAACGGCCGGATGATGCGTGGCCATCACCAGCGTGCGCCCTTCTTTTGCCCACTCTAGTAGCGCCTGTATAACAACGCTTTCTGTTGCGGCATCAAGACTCGCCGTCGGCTCATCCAAAATAACAAGCTGGGCTTTGCTTAGATAGACACGGGCTAGCGCCAGACGCTGCACCTGCCCGCCAGAAAGCCCGACACCACGCTCGCCAATCGTCGTTTCAAGCCCTTGGGGCAAGCTAGATAACAATTCAGTAAGACCAGCACGCTGCAGCGCCCACGTGAGCGTATCAACGTCCGCTTCAGGGGCGGCAATGTGAAGGTTATCGGCGAGCGTTCCTTGAAGGATGCAGGGAGTTTGATCCAACCAGGCAATGGGCGCTGCCCCATCAACGCGACATTCGCCATGGCTCGGCGCCATAAAACCTGCCAACAGTGCCAAGAGTGACGACTTCCCACTGCCTGATTCACCCGTAATCGCCACCACGTCCCCCGCATTAATCGACACATTAACATCGCTTAATACGGCTGCACGCTCAGCGTAGTTAATTGCCACCTGGTCTAATTCAATCAGAGCCTGAGCTGACCTGGGTAACGCAGGCTCGGACGCAACGACACTGGTCTCATTCAGGATAGCGACCACACTCTCTGCCGCCCCTAACGCTGCAGCACGATCATGATAATGCTGAGAAAGCGTTCTTAACGGCTGAAAGAATTCAGGCGCCAGCAGCAGCACCGCCAACCCGCTGAACAGCGTTAATTCTGGCGATGGGCCATAGTCGATATAGCCAAGCAGACCAAAACCAACGTACATGGCGACAACGGCGATAGCCACAGAAGCAAAAAACTCTAAGACGGCCGATGACAAAAAGGCTAAACGCAGCGTCCGCATACTTAATCTGCGGTAATGATCTGTTGCATACCACACATCCTGCTGAGCAGTTTTGGTATGCCCAAACAGTTGCAGTGTTGTCATGCCACGCACGCGGTCAATGAAGTGAGCAGAAAGGCGAGATACCGCCATAAACTGATCCCGATTAAGGCGTTCAGCCCCCATGCCCACTAGCGCCATAAACAGCGGAATCAACGGAGCAGCTAGCAGCAAAAAAATCGCGGCTAAATAATCAAACCAACCCACGATGCAAAGAATCAGCAGCGGCAAAGCCACCACGATTCTCAACTGGGGGTAAAAACGTGCGAAGTAGCCATCTAACGCTTCAATATGCTCCACAGACTGGGTGGCCAGCGCACCGCTCTGTTGGCGTGTCAGCCACACTGGGCCAAGCGTTGCCATTTTATCGAGCAGTGCCTGTCTAGCGTACTGACGAATGCGCAGGCTTGCTTGAGCGCTGCAAGACTCCTGCAGCGCTTGGAAGAGAGAGCGCATTAGCACAACGGCTACTAGGCCAATAAAGACGGGAACAAGTGACGAGGGAGAGCGGCCTGCCATCACTAGCTGATCAATTAACCACGCGAGACCCACCACCAACAGCACGGTGTGCCCGCCTGATAACACTCCCCAAACCGCCGCCCACATCAGCCTGCGTTGCTCACGCTTAGCGAGCTGGGCAAGCCAATGGCGCGGCGTCATGGTCACCATCGTCTCGGGAGGATGGTCAGACATATCGTTAGTGGTACCCCTCGCCTACCCGCACTTTGCCGCGGAATACCCAGTACGTCCAAGCGGTATAGGCAAGAATGATAGGGATAACAAACAGCATACCAATCAACAGGAATAGCTGTGACTCAGGTGCTGACGCTGCGTCCCACAAGGTGTAATCCGGCGGAACAATCACCGGCCACTTGCTGACGATTAACCCTAGGTAAGTGAATACATAGATGCCGATGGTCGCGATAAACGGGATCCCTTCATCACGGCGCTTAACCGAGCGATATACCATAAACGCTGACAAAAGAGCCAATGCAGGGAAAATCCAAATAAGCTGCAAATGACCAAACCAGCGCTCCCACACTAGTGGATTAACGAAGGGGGTCCAGATACTAATAATCGCAAAGACACCCAGCACGAGCGCCAGCAGCATCGGCGTAATTTTATACGCCCAGTCTTGGATGTGCCCCTCTGACTTGAGAATCAGCCAGGTCGCACCCAGCAGTGCATAACCTGCCATTAAGCCAAGGCCAGTCAGCACCGAGAACGGCGTTAGCCAGTCAAACGCACCGCCTACGAAGGCAAAGTTTTCAACTCGAAAGCCTTGGATATAAGCACCGACCACAGCGCCCTGCGCAAAGGCCGCCACACCAGACCCCCAGCTAAACGCACGGTTCCACCACCGGCGATTACGGCGAGATTTGAAGCGAAACTCAAACGCGACACCCCGAAAAATCAAACCGGCCAGCATCAAGAAAACGCCGATGTAGAGCGCTGGTAAAAACACGGAGTACACCAGCGGGAAAGCCCCCAGCAAACCAGCGCCACCCAATACCAGCCACGTTTCATTCCCGTCCCATACGGGCGCCACCGAGTTCATCATGACGTCGCGGGCATCTTCGTCTGGGGCAAAGGGGAACAGGATCCCCAAGCCCAGATCGAAACCATCCATCAAGACATACATCATGATGCCAAAGCCAATGATGCCCGCCCAAATTAGCGTTAAATCAAACATTTCCATGTTTAGCTCCTCACCGGGTCAACATCATCGTCAAAAGGCGTTTGTGCAGCAGAAAACGGACGCATGGGGCGCTTGAAGTTCTCGCTCGTTGTTTCCCGCTCCTCTACAGGCAGCATGCCATTACGCACCACCCGCGTGAGGTAGTAAATACCGGCATAAAACACAACGGCGTATACCGCGACATAACCAATTAGAGTGAATAGCGCCATGCCGCCGGTCAGTGACGGCGTGAGCCCTTCAGCGTGGGTCATCATGCCGTAGACAAGCCACGGCGCACGGCCAGATTCTGTGACGATCCACCCAGCCAATACGGCCGCAAATGGCATCGGGATCATACACACCAGCGCTTTAAGATAGAGGTTGTGCTCGTACACCTTGCCTTTACGGCGCATCAACAGGCCAATAAACGCAGTGGCAATCATCAACAAACCAATACCCACCATCACACGAAACGCCCAGAACACAATCATCACAGGAGGCTGCTCTTCTGGAGCAACTTCGTTGAGGCCAGGGATTACGCCATCGGGCGAGTGGGTCAGAATCATACTGGCAAGGTTAGGAATACCAATTTCAAAATGGTTGGTCTGGGCTTCCTGGTCAGGAATTGCAAAGAGCAATAGCGGTACGTTGCCAGACGTTTCCCAATGCCCCTCCATGGCCGCCACCTTTGCAGGCTGGTGCTCCAGCGTATTCAGGCCATGAAAATCGCCTACTACCGCTTGGGCTGGCGCCAGGAATAACAGCAGCCATAAACACATAGACAGTGCACGACGGTTTGCTTCAGGGTCTCGACCGCGAAGTAAGAACCAAGCACTGACGCCCGCAACCACAAAACCACCGGTCAAGAACGACGCCATAGCCATGTGTGCAAAACGGTAAGGGAAGGAAGGATTAAAAATAGCTTCAGACCAAGACAGCACATGGAAGCGATTATCGATTAACTCGACACCGGCAGGTGTATGCATCCAGCTGTTGGCCGATAAAATCCAGAACGAGGAGATAAAGGTACCCACAGCGACCATAATCGCCGCAAACAAATGCACTCCTTGCGGGACTTTACCGCGCCCAAAGAGCAGCACGCCAAGAAAAGCTGCTTCCAGGAAAAACGCTGTCACGACCTCATAGCTCAATACAGGCCCAAGGAAGTTAGAGGCCGCTTGTGAGAAGTTGCTCCAGTTGGTCCCAAACTGGAAGGACATCACGATACCCGAGACCACCCCCATGCCGAAGACAACGGCAAATACCTTGGTCCAAAACAGGGAGAGTCGATCCCAAGCGGGGTTATTGGTCTTGAAATACAAGCCATGCAGCAGCGCGATGTAAGACGCGAGGCCGATGGTGAACACGGGGAAGATCGCATGAAACGATACAACGAAAGCAAATTGCATTCGCGATAGTACAAGGGGGTCGAGTTCCATAGCACTCTCCTAAGACCTGGATTAGTATCCCATCAATGGGTGTCACAAGCTTAGTTGAGCCTTAATGGCGCTGCATTTTAGTTATAAGCACTAAGCTTATTCTTTACATGTTTTGTAGTTTAACGCTTCGACTACCGTTATACAGCGATAGTTTGCCTGAAAAGCTGTGTCGCATTGACGCACACTTATCAGGCAAACCCGCCATAGTAGAAAAACGGTACCTAGGACATCACGACAATACTGACCATATAGCCGGTATACGCAATAAACATGGCGAACAGAACACCACCTTCAATGCGGTTGATGCGACGCGGGCGACCACGCCAGGAGAACGCGAACAGCACCATCATCAATGTCATAAAGGTCATAACGCTCCAGTCACGCACCAGCACCTCTCGGCCAGCCTCAATAGGCGCGATGACACCCGCCAGGCCCACTACGGCCATGCTGTTGAATAAGTTAGAGCCTACTACGTTACCTAGCACCATATCGTGCTCATTACGGCGCAGCGCGCTAATAGAAGAAGCAAGCTCAGGTAGCGATGTACCTACCGCCACTACGGTCAGGCCAATAATTAAGTCACTGACACCGAAACCGACTGCAATCTCAACGGCACCCCATACCAGCAACCGGGAACTTGCAATAAGCAGCACCAAGCCAATCACAGTCCACATGATGGACTTACCTCGAGACATTGGCTTGCTGTCCAAACTTTCGGTCACCTCAGCCGTCAACGGGTCATCTTGCTGGCTACGGGAGCGAATGATGCTGACGGCAATAAATACCATCAGGCCGATTAGCAGCAGTACAGCCTCAATGCGAGATACCCACCCATCCAAAAGCATATATCCCGTGACCAACATCACCACCACCAGCAGCGGCATTTCCTTGCGAATCACGCTGGAATGCACCGCGAGCGGGGCCATGAGCGCGATAAAACCGAGCACTAAACCGATATTGGCGATGTTAGAACCGTAAGCATTGCCGACCGCCAAACCAGGATTGCCCTGCATCGCCGCCAGTACCGACACCATCATTTCAGGTGCGGAGGTACCAAAACCGATGACTAACATGCCGATCAGAATCGGTGACAACCCCAGCCAACGGGATGTTGCCGCGGCGCCATCAATAAATTTTTCAGCACTCCAAATGAGCAGGACAAGTCCTGCGACCACAGCAAGAAAGGCAAGTAACATTTCGGTTCCTTAATGTCATAATGTTAGGCACTATCGCGGCTGCATCCTTGTCTAACTAAAGTGTTCGGTCAAGTGCTGTTTACAAGTGGTTATCAGATTAACTAGGCTGACACACGCGATGCCTCATCGTCTGCATTATGTACAGAGAGCCTGCTGTTGCCCCATTACCCTTTTATGAAGCGGCCATCGCTACCGGTCAACACTCCCCAGGTCGACTGCTTCCCCCCTGAGACTCGCACCCAGCGAAGGCGCCTTCGTGCGTGCCATGAGTGTGACTGGGTTTCTGCACTGCCACCGCTTAATTCTGGCGAAAAAGCTACCTGCCCACGCTGCTCGCATGTGTTAGTAAAGCGCCATCGCTACCCTGCCCAGCGCAGCATGGCGCTGGCGTTGGCCTCCTTAATGGCCCTCCTTGTCGCGATCTCGTTTCCTTTTGTGAGCTTCAGCGTAAGCGGCGTTGGCAATCGCATTGATTTATCGCAAACCGCCACCACGCTGATTGCATTTCACCAGCCCGTGGTGGCCATTGCGGTGATGATGACCATTGTCGTACTGCCCGCTGTTTACCTTGTGGGCGTTGTCTGGCTCCAGTTTGGCTTATTGCGATCTCGCCCCATGCCCTTTAGCCGTGATATTGCTCGCTCACTGGCACACCTCGCCCCATGGATGATGGCCGATGTATTTATCATTGGCGCATTGGTAAGCCTAATTAAAGTGGCGGGCATCGCCCAAATTGAGCTGGGCATTTCCTTCTGGGCATTTTGCGCTTTTGCAATACTGTTACTCATGACGGTGCAATCCATTGATGCCGACTGGATGTGGTTCTCACTTGAGGGAGAACCCCTAGCGCCTGAAGGCACTCTCACGGGCACTACCGCCGCTAGCCAACATGTCACTGGCTGCCCCACCTGTGGCTTAGTTAACCGCATGCACCATGGCACGCAGCACAGTAAAGAACGCTGCCTCCGCTGCCATGAAAAACTCCATAAGCGCCTCCCTCACAGCTTACAACGCACCTGGGCACTGCTGTTTGCGGCCAGCATCATGTACATCCCTGCGAATCTTTACCCTATTATGACCACCACGAGTCTGGGCAACTCAACGCCCTCCACCATTATTGGCGGGGTCGTGCAGCTAATACAAATGGGCTCTTGGCCAGTGGCAGCCGTCATTTTCATTGCTAGCGTGATTGTGCCCGTCGGCAAACTGGTGGCACTTGCTTGGCTATGTCTGATGATCAAGCGTAGCAATGAACTCAACGCTCAAAGCCGCACTCGGCTTTATCGATTAACTGAATTTATTGGACGCTGGTCAATGGTTGACGTATTTGTCGTTGCCATTTTGGTCGCCCTCATCCGCGCAGGTTCATTAATGTCGATTACCCCCGGCCCTGCCGCACTCGCGTTTGGCGCGGTGGTCGTGCTCACCATGCTGGCCGCCATGATGTTTGATCCTCGATTGATCTGGGATACCCATACTCCACGCCCTCTTCGCCGTAAAACGGCCACCAAGGAACCTGTTGATGGCTAACGATTCGACGCCTCAGAACACCTCAAACGACAACAGCGAACTGCACAAAGCAAAATCGTCGCCACAAACGCGGCTATCGCCTATCTGGATAGTCCCTTTGGTGGCCGTCATTATTGGCATGTGGCTGGTGTACGATAATTACTCAAGCAGAGGCACCATGGTGACCCTCACCATGAATAGCGCAGAAGGCATCGAAGCGGGAAGCACCCTCATTCGTAGCCGCAATGTGGAAATTGGCAGAGTGCAAAGCGTCCGCTTGTCTGATGATCTTTCCCATGCGGTGATGATGGCTCGCATCCAACCCGAAGCCGAAGCCATGCTCCGTGAAGACAGCCGATTTTGGGTGGTGAAGCCGCGTATTGGCCGCGAGGGTATCAGCGGCCTAGGCACCGTTTTATCAGGTGCTTACATTCAGCTAGAACCAGGGCAGTCGGATGAGCCTCAGCGCGAGTTTGAAGTGAGCGATGTTCCGCCTGTCGCGCCCGCGGGGCAGGCAGGGCTACAGATCAACCTTGTCAGCCAGCTAGGCAATTCACAGCGCATTGGCGACCCTGTGTCCTACCAGGGCTATACGGTAGGCCGCGTAGAGGACACCCGCTTTGATGCTGAAACACGCACCATGCATCACCAAGTGTTTATTGAAGAGCCTTATGCTCAGCTGGTCACCGACAGCACGCGCTTTTGGACTGCCAGCGGCGTTGATTTTCGCTTAGATGCCGATGGTGTAAGGGTCAATGTCGAGTCTTTAGAAGCCTTGCTGGGTGGCGGCGTTACCTTCGGTGTGCCTGAAGACCTTCCTATGGGCAAGCCGGTGGAGGCCAACTCACGCTTTAACCTCTATGCCGATGAAGATACCGCACGAGAAGGCACCTTTAATCGCTACCTGGAATACGTGCTGTTAGTGGATGATACCGTTCGCGGCCTGTCAAAAGGCGCGCCGGTGGAGTTTCGCGGCGTTCGCATTGGCACCGTTGCGGCGGTGCCGTGGAATTTTACCGCGCCTCAGCCTGACTCCCGTTCACGGTTCGCTATCCCAGTCCTCATTCGCATCGAGCCCCAACGCTTAGGCATTGAAAATACCGACATTGATCTAGAAGAGTGGGATGGTCGCTTTAAGCGCATGTTCGGCCTAGGCCTTCGAGCATCGCTTAAAAACGGCAGCTTGCTGACGGGAGCGCTCTTTGTGGATCTTAACTTTCAGCGCGATCTCGCCGATGACTACATAGCCGAAACGTTCTCCGATCGCACTGTTTTCCCGACCGTCGCCGGCGGTTTTGCTCAGATTCAGGCACAGGTCACTAGCCTGCTTGAAAAGTTAAATTCACTCGAAGTGGAGCCGCTGCTAGCAGGTCTGGACCGCAACTTACAAGCTTCAGAAAGCGTATTAAATGAGGTTCGAGAAGTGAGCGCCTCTATCAATCAGCTGCTGAACGACCCGGAAACCCAAGCCATTGGCGGTAACCTCAACGGCACATTGGAAGAGCTACGCAGCACGCTGCAAGGCGTCTCGCCTTCCTCACCGGCGTATCAAGAGCTCACCGGTGCCATTGAACGATTGGATCGGTTAATGCGCGACCTTCAGCCCCTCACCCGGACGTTGAATGAAAATCCGCGTGCGCTGCTGTTTGATAACCTGGAAACGCAGGACCCAGTTCCTCGCGCACCCCGTTGATAAGGATAGACTTTATGTTACGCAGATTACCGTCACTGTTGCTCTTCATCAGCCTAAGCATGCTGCTCTCAGCCTGCGCTAGCAGCGTTTCCCCGCCAGCGCGCTACATGCTGCCTGCAAGCCCGGCCGTGAGCGCCCCCAGCAATGCGCAGGATACCCTGCAGGTGCGCGCGCCCCGCTTGGCGCACTATTTGGATGTCGATGGGATTGTGATGCAGTTAGATGACATCACATTAAATGAAGCCCGAGAGCACCAGTGGGCAGAGGGAATTGGGCGCCAGCTTGAGCGTGCCCTGCGCGCCGAACTGGCTACGCAGCTGCCCGACGTGCAAGTAGTACGGGCTGAGGGCAATAATCCTGAAGCCATCACTCTGTCGATAGACATTGATCAGTTTCAAGGCCGCTACGATGGCGTTGCGGTAGCCAACGGCCAATGGCAACTAAGAAATGCCGAGGGCGAGATGCTTGCTCTCAAAAGCTTCACCGCAGAAACCACCCTTGAGCAGGATGGCTACCCTGCCCTCGTGCGCTCGTTAGGGGATAGCTGGAAGAGTGTTGCTTCACAAATTGCACAACAGCTTCGCCAAGGCGACTACTTCTAATGCTGCCCATAACCCTACCAAGCGATCGTTAGAGGGCAGCGCTGGTGTGAGACTTTCGTGTTACACTCTGCGCCATAAGACGACTTTATTGTCAGCGCTACCCCGTCACCTCTTGCTACGCCTGTACGGCATAGCAAGACATATAAATGCCCGTCGCGGCACAGCAAGTAATCTGGCAAACTTCGCTGCCGCGACGGTCTACCAATCCTCGCTTTTTGAACATTACGCCTAGTGACGCCGCCCAGCTAGTGGCGCCGATTGCTATGCGACTGCGGAGAACGCATGAGCTTTTCTGATCTTGGTCTGCACGACGATTTATTGCGCGCCGTAATAGCGCAGGGCTACACACAGCCTACCCCTATTCAACAACAGGCCATCCCCGTCGTTCTTGAGGGTCGCGACCTTCTTGCCAGCGCACAAACCGGCACGGGTAAAACCGCAGGCTTTACGCTGCCTATGCTCCAGCGCTTGGCTAATGGCAAGCGCCCAGGCAAGCGCCAGGTTCGCGCTTTAGTACTAACCCCAACACGTGAACTGGCCGCTCAGGTGGGTGAGAGCGTCGCGGCCTACGGTCAACATCTCTCGCTGCGTTCGCATATTATTTTTGGTGGCGTTGGCCAGCAGCCACAAGTAGACGCATTAAAAGCAGGATTGGATGTGTTAGTGGCAACCCCAGGGCGCTTGTTGGACCTTCATCAGCAGGGCCACGTAGACCTATCCGCCATTGAAATTTTGGTACTGGATGAAGCTGACCGCATGCTAGACATGGGCTTTATTCACGATATTAAACGGCTATTGCGTCTCGTCCCTAAGCAGCGGCAAAACCTGCTGTTTTCAGCGACTTTCTCCAACGAGATTCAAACGCTGGCACAGCAATTACTGAATAACCCTGCTTTGATCGAAGTAGCTCCGCGGAACACAACCGCAGAGAAAATTGAGCAAGCCATTTACCGCGTAGACCGTGATAAGAAGCGTGAGCTACTCGCTCACCTGATCCTGCGCCACAACTGGTTTCAGGTGCTGGTATTTACTCGCACCAAGCATGGCGCTAACCGGTTAGCCGAACAGCTCTCCAAGCAGGATATTCCTGCCATGGCGATTCACGGCAATAAAAGCCAAGGTGCGCGCACGCGGGCGCTGGGCGCTTTCAAAAGCGGTGACCTGCAGGTGCTGGTAGCCACCGATATCGCTGCGCGCGGCCTGGATATCAACGAACTACCCCACGTAGTGAATTTTGACCTGCCTAACGTAGCAGAAGATTACGTCCACCGTATTGGGCGTACGGGTCGCGCAGGTAGCAATGGGGAAGCGGTGTCTCTGGTGTGCGTTGATGAGCACGGACTACTCAAAAACATCGAGCGCTTGATTAATCAAACGCTGCCCAAACATATTGAGCCGGGCTTCGAACCCGACCCCAATGCCAAGCCGGAACCCATTGAGAATGGCCGCCGTGGCCAGCGTCAGCCACGCGCGAACCGTAAGCCTGACAGCCAGGCCGCGAATGCAGGCGGTGAGCGTCGCCGCCGCACCCGCCGCTAGCCCGAGCGTCCGGAATATGCGAAGGTATCGCCTCGCCTATTCCGGCGGTTTTGCTGAATTAATTCATGGAGTGACTATGGCGTCTTCACAACTCATGGCAGATTATCGCCAATGGCTGACTTTTCAGCGTCAGGAGCAACTCAGCCGCGAGCATCAAGGTATCTCTCAACGCCTAGAGGACGCCCGCGCCTCAGCCAATCAGGTCTTACAGGCCTATCGTAGCATGGCTGAAAAAGCATCCAACGAGGGTGCTTGCTATCGCACGCTATTTTTACGGGAGCGTGATAACGCCTCTCTTCCTTGTGAAGGCTGGCTATTTGTGCGCCGCGTGCTCAGCGAAGGCAACAGCACACGCGTCCGAGTCACGCTGCTGGAAACCTTCACCCTTGAAGATGGCATTATCGCCTTGGGTGATAAGCCTGCCAGTAAGCTGACGCTTGAAATTTACGACAAGCTGGATATCAATAAAGGCATGCGCACTCAGGTGCGGGTAGATTGCTTGGATACCCCGCAAGATTATCACTTCATCACCCTGCTAGATGCGGTCCGCGGCGACCTTCGCCCTTACTTAAAATAAACGCCGCGTCATGGTCTCACGCCACGCTTGTCGCTTTATTCTGCTGATGTTCATGGTAGGGCTAAATCTACGCCCTGCTATGTCATCGGTGGCCCCTCTCTTAAGCCGATTACAGGAAAATGCCGGGCTGACCGCCCAGGCAGCAGGACTGCTGACGACACTTCCGGTGCTATTTCTGGGTTTAACCGCCCCGTTAGCGCCCATGATCGGCCATCGGATAGGCAGCGAACGAGCCTTAAGCGCTGCGCTGCTATTACTTTCCAGCGGCTTACTATTACGCACGCTGCCTTTACCTGGCGTACTGTATTTAGGCACCGCTATGGCGGGCAGCGCGATAGGCCTGGCGGGTACGCTGTTACCTGCGCTGGTCAAGCGCGAACTGCCGCAAAATGCGGATGTGCTTACCGGGCTGTATACCATGGCATTGTGCCTGGGCGGCGCACTCGGCGCAGGGTTTAGCGTTCCTTTAATGCAATGGCTAGGCGGCTGGCAAGCCAGCTTGGCGAGCTGGTCGCTGCTCGCGCTAACCACATTAGCCGTGTGGATGTGCTACGCCCCCGCGCCAACGCCTAAACCGGCCCTTTCTCGGCCTACCGGGCCTCCGTTGTGGTCTCTGTTAGGACAACCACTGACTTGGCAAGTCATGCTCTTTATGGGTATTCAATCGTCCATGGCGTATATCGTCTTTGGCTGGCTGCCCACCCTACTGATTGAGCGCGGCTATAATGAAGCCACGGCAGGCTGGACGATGGCCGTTTCTATTATGTGTCAGCTTGCGTCAGCCCTGAGCGCCCCATGGATAGCGCGACTGTCTAAAGATCAGCGGCCAGCCCTACTACTGGTGCTAGCGTCTACAGCCATGGGGCTTGCACTACTGTTAATCGCACCATTGACTTGGCGTTGGCCAGGGGCAGTCCTACTGGGGCTAGGTCAAGGCGGCAGTTTCAGCCTAGCCTTAAGCCTATTGGTTTTGCGCACCGCCAATGAGCGTTTGGCAGGCCAGCTATCTGGCTTAGTACAGGGCGGTGGCTATACGCTAGCAGCCCTCGGCCCATTTGGTGTTGGCTTGATGCTACAAGCGGGGGCCACCACCGTGCATATTGCTTGGCTACTGATTAGCCTGATCGCTATTTGCTGCGGCTTTGCACTCTTTGCAGGGCGCAAAAGACAGCTTGATGACCACAGCGGCCAGCTACGCGTGCACCATCGATAACAATCACGTCATCAATAACTTATGCTTCCTCGATAATAATTTTCAGCTTTCAACAGGACACAGCAATGAGCCAAGCTCCTCTCCTTGCAGACGCGCAACTCAGCCAAGAGCGGTTGCTGGTGATTTACACGGGCGGCACCATTGGCATGCAGCCCCATGCTAACGGCCTAGCGCCAGCCGGTGAGTTTTCTCCACGCTTGGCAGCTGCGCTCACTCAACTCCCCGTTCGGCTTCAGCAATCCCTGCCAGCCTATGATGTGATTAGCTATGCGCCACTGATTGATTCCAGCGCTGCGACACCGCTCACATGGCAGCAGTTGGCCAGCGACATCGCCGAGCGTTTTACTAATTATCGCGGCTTTGTTGTGATTCATGGGACCGACACACTGAGCTGGACTGCCGCCAGCCTGGCTTATCAACTGCAGGGATTAGACAGGCCGGTTGTCCTAACAGGCGCCATGACACCTTTGGAGGCTCCTGATAGCGATGCATTGGAGAATCTACACGGCGCGTTGCGGTTCGCTGCTAACCCAGAACTGCAAGAAGTGGCCATCTATTTTGCCAGTCGCCTGCTGCGGGGCACCCGCGCGATCAAACAGCATAGCGAGGCCGTCGAAGCATTTTCCTCCCCTAGCTATCCGCTGTTGGGAGAGCGCGTTGGCGACGATTTTATCCTGTATCCCAGCCGCGGTTTAGCTTACCAACAGCGCGGTGCGCCGCGCTTTGAACTGGTGGACTATCAGCCTGTCGCTCATGGAGAAGTGGTGCGGATTACTCTGTGGCCCGGCATGGCAGCCTGGCAATTAGAGGCTTGGCTTAACCACACCAGCGTTAAAGGTGCCCTACTGCAGCTATGGGGCGCGGGCAATTTACCGGACAACCCTGAACTGCTAGCGGTGATTGCCAAGGCAAGCGGTGAAGGCAAACTCATCGCCGCCATTAGCCAATGCCCACAAGGCAGTGTGCATATGGGCACTTATGCGGCCGGCCACGGGCTCACCGATGCCGGCGTGCTGTCTGGCGATGACATGACCCCTGAGGCCGCCTATACCAAGCTCGTGCACCTTATTGCGCAACCCATCCCCTTAGAGGATCAGCGCCGTCGTTTTTTAACGGCGCTGGTGGGAGAGCGTTAAATCAACGAGCCAGTCACTTACTGGCAGAGTGTCTTATTCCCGCTATGGTTAAACAACGCCCTCAACGCGTATTCACCACATTCAGGATAGGAAGCCACTTATGGATCAACCGGTACATCACTTTAGCGAACTTTTTGAGCAGCTAGGCTTGCGCTCAGATGCTGAATCCATTGAGCGCTTTATTCAACGCCACTCACCGTTGCCCAAAGAGATGCCGTTAGCAGATGCTCCCTGCTGGAATGAAGGCCAAGCCGACTTTCTAAAAGAAGCCGTGGAGGAAGACGCCGACTGGGCTGAAGTCGTCGATCATCTTGACGCCTCGATGCACAAAGCGTCGTAAAACATTCACCGCAAGGAGTACAACTGACGCGCCGCTTCCAGGCGGCGCGGATACCAAGCGCTAGCCAACAGCAATACCGTGACTGCTGGCAGCACCAAGCATGGAGTGATCACTTAAGCATTCAAACGCGCTTCAACACGCTCTAGAATTTGCCGGCTAACTTTCCCCACCAGCGGTTTTGCCGCCTTATTGACCGCCTTTTCCATTAACCGATTGCGAATATCGTACTGCAGCGTTAGCGCTACTTCCGTGCCTTCGGGCACCGCACGAAGCTGGTAGCGGCCCTGGTTTTTTACCCCTTCCAGAGACTCCCAAGCCAGCACATGTGGCGGTGAAATTTCAGTCACCGCCACATCAAATGCCCAATCCATTCCCACCGCCCTTACGTGCCAGCGGTAGCGGTTCTCCCCAAGGCTATCAATGGAGCGAATCAGATCCGAATAGTCGGCAAAATCCTCTACTCGACGCAGTAGGTCAAACACCCGCTCCGGGGACGCTCTGACAATTTCGCTATGTTCTATAGTGGCCATAAGTGGGTCCTTAACGGCTAGAGCCGATAGCTTAACATGGCAATCAGCCACCCACACACCGAATGAAAAACGCTGCTCGTCTTGGCGGGCGCTGGTCAGATCCACCGGTATTGCGTAAACTGCCGCCCTTCCGGACCGGACCCCGGAACACTGTCTTGCACTTATAGCAAGCACACCATAAATTCTCCGATGATGAGTACCCTGTATGTCACCTACTCCACATACTGGCGCAGCAGCGTCAGCCACCGTCGTGATTTATTCAGGCGGCATGGACTCCTTTACTGTTCTACACAAAGCCATCAAGGAAGGGCTAGACGTCCACGCCCTCTCTTTCGATTACGGCCAGCGCCACCGCCGGGAGCTAGACGTCGCTCGCGACGTCTGCGCCTCGCTCGATATCCCCCATCAAGTGGTCGATATTCGCGCGATCCATGGCTTGATCGATAACTCAGCGCTCACGAATAGCGCCATCGACATGCCCACCGGCGACTACGACGCCAACAACCTCAGCGCCACCGTCGTCCCTAATCGCAATATGATCCTGCTCTCGCTCGCGATCGCCAAAGCCGTCAATATTGGCGCAGAGCGCGTGGATTATGGTGCCCATGGCGGCGATCACATCTTATATCCCGACTGCCGCCCCGAATTTGTAGACGCCATGAACCATGTGGCAGGCATTGCCAATTTTGAGCCGGTGGCCCTGCATGCCCCCTACCTGCACACCAGCAAAGCCGACATTTTGCGCGATGGGCTCGCCATGGGGTTGGACTATCGTCAGACCTGGACCTGCTATGAAGGCCGAGAGCTTGCCTGCGGGCAGTGCGGAAGCTGCCGAGAGCGGCTGGCTGCGTTTGCGGCTAACAACTATGCAGATCCTCTCGACTACGCGATCGATACCGCACAGGTGACGCGCTGATGTATCACGTGAAAGAAGCTTTCTACACACTGCAGGGCGAGGGCGCACAGGCAGGCCGCGCCAGCGTCTTCTGTCGCTTTACAGGCTGCAATCTGTGGTCAGGGCGAGAAGCAGACCGCGCAAACGCAAAATGCACGTTTTGTGACACCGACTTTATCGGCACTGACGGCGTGAATGGCGGCCGCTTCCACACGGCCCAGGCGCTGGCTAATCACATTAAAGCGCTTTGGCCGAAAGAGGCTAAAAAGGCAGTACCGTACGTAGTGTTTACCGGCGGTGAGCCGCTGCTGCAACTCGATACCGCGCTGATAGCCATGCTCCACAGCGAAGGCTTTGAAGTGGCCGTAGAAACTAATGGGACGGTGCCCGCCCCAGCCGGTATTGATTGGCTCTGCGTGAGTCCTAAGAGCAACAACCCGCTGGTAATTACCCAAGGCGATGAGCTCAAACTGGTGTTTCCTCAGGCCGATGCCCCGCCAGAGCAGTTTGCCAACCTCGCCTTTAGCCACTTTTTTTTACAGCCGATGGACCGCAGTGCCATCGCGCCAACGAGCATTGCCAGCGACAGTGAGTCAACGGTTAAAGCCACCACTGAATACTGCATGGCCAATCCTCAGTGGCGACTGTCACTGCAAACGCACAAAATCGCAGGATTTGAGTAATGGCACTATTTGTAAATCACCTAACCCATATTGATGTATCGCTGTGGTGCTCTACCCGCGGTCTTGTAGGCTGCAGCTGGCAGGTAGATGCCCTGCTGGAAGGCGAGCTCGGCGATGACGGTATGCTGTTTGACTTCGGCGAAGTGAAACCCTGGATTAAACGTACGTTGGATAACGGGTTGGATCATACGCTGCTAGTGCCCACTCAAGCGCCTGGCGTTGAGGTCAGCGAATGCGATGAAGGCCTGTGTATTCGAACCGCTACGCCCTATGTGATGGAAGTTCGCGGACCGGCACAAGCCTTCACCCTGCTGCCCTGGGAGTCGATTACCCTGGAGCGCGTTACCCAACACCTAAGCGAACAGTTGACCGAACAGCGCCCAGCCAACGTTGAAAGAGTAATGCTCACACTGAGCGATGAAAATATTAGCGGCGCCGCCTACGGCTACAGCCATGGCTTAAAGCGCCACGCGGGGAATTGTCAGCGCATCGCCCACGGGCATCGCTCTCGCCTGCATATTTACCAGGCACAGCTGAGGCAACCCCTGCTAGAGCAGCAGTGGGGAGCATGGTTAGATAACCGCTATTTACTTGAAGCAGACGATATTGCTGAGCATACCGAGTCGCAGCTTACCTGCCGCTACGAGGCTGCCCAGGGTCGCTTTTCCATCACCTTGCCATCCGAGCGTTGCAGCGTATTGCAAAAGCCCACCACGGTAGAAAACATTGCCCTGTGGTTGGCCGAGCAAATTACGAAGCAAACAGGCAGCGCCACTCACGTACACGCCTTTGAGGGAATCAATAAAGGCGCGACCGCTCACGTGACACCATGAGCGAGCTAATCGCCCGAGACAATAGCGCCGCATGCCGAACAGGCTGTGGCGCTTGCTGTATCGCGCCCTCTATCACATCGCCGATACCGGGCATGCCTAACGGTAAACCCGCAGGCGTTCGCTGTGTGCAGCTTGATGCCAACTATTTATGTTTGCTGTTTGGTAGCCCCGAAAGGCCTCGGGTATGTGAGCAATTTAACTTTGACGTCACGGTGTGTGGCGAGCACCGGGATGAGGCACTCGCCACACTGTCGTGGCTCGAAGAGAGCACGCGCTAGGCGTTACGCTTCGTTCTCGACACTCATTGACTGAGGAAGCCGGCGGTCCAGCAGGCTAACCCAGCGTACAAGTACCGGTGCATCGCTGTGGCTGACTTCACTCAACAGACGGCGAAACGCCTCTTTCGCCTGCTGGTCATGGGGCGCAATGCGCGTCAACCACAGCTCAAGCGCTGCCAACTCTTGATGGCGGTTGCCATGCTCGCGGGACTGATGAATCGCCATCTCAGCCAACGCTTTCACTTCACCCGCAGGATGCCCGAGCAAATCGCGCACGCGGGCAAGCTGGGTAGCAAGCTCCGGTAAGAATAGCGTCGTGCGCTCTCGAGCAATCAACAGACACTGGTCCAGATAGTCCTCAGCCGCCTTTAACTCGCCGAGTTCAATACAGGCATCTGAATACCATAGAACGGGGCGCTGGAAACGATCTCGCCCATTCAGCTCGGCCATTTGATCCAGGCTGTCCCTTAGCTGCACCAAACCCGCATGATCCCCCGACATGGCCCTTTGCCAGCCCAACACTCCTTGGGCAGATATCTGCCACAGCTGAAGGTCAGGCGTTCCAGTCATAGCAGCCGCACGCTCCGCGTGACGTGCAGCGAGATGCACATGCCCCAACTGGCGATAGAGCGCAGCAGCAAACATCAACGCCATGGCCAGCGTTCCTGGATGGCCAATTTTTTCAGCAAGACGAATGGCCGATGAGACATGCCGCTCTGCGCGCTGATAGTCGCCACGCAAACAGAGCGCCCAGCCCTGGAAGCACGCCGCCGTAACTTGCGGATGATCCGAGAACGGCAGCCACTCAATCATCATTTGGGCATTTAAGGGGTCAATTTCATCCAGATGATCGTGAGCTTGCTGAATGCGCCCTGCCCAGTATTCACAGTGCGCCCGGGCATAGTCGGCCAAGCGGCGATAGCGAGGATCTTCTAAACGCTCAGCAATATCGGCCAGCGTAGAGGCTAATGCGAAGGCATCGGCGTGGGCATAACGCTGGCTGCGACCTACCCACAGGCCCCATTTCACTAAGAAGATTTGTTCTAAATCTTCGGGATCTTCTGGTGTGTCGCCGCCGGATTGACGCAGCAGCTCACGGGCGCGGACAAAGCTTTCATGTGCTGTGGGCGAGCCGTGTCCCTCCAACGCAAACGCTGCCTGGCCTCGCACGGTTAACAGGCTCACCTCGCGCTCAACCTCATGCTCAACGTGGCGCAAGCTCGCCAAGCCGAAATCGGCCATGCGCAGTGCTGTTCGGTTAGCACTGACTTTTAACGCTTCCCGGGCAGACAGCTCAAAGTAACGGGCGCCACGAGCATAATGACCGCTGCGACGCAGATGGGTCGCGAAGTCTCCCGGATGACGGCTGATCCAAACCGGAAAGCGCTCCTCAATCAGGGTCACTACCTGCTGATGCAGCTTGACCCGCACATCACGCGGGCAGGAGAGGTAAGCCGCTTCTTGCAGCAGCTGATGGCTAAATTGGTACTCGTGCTCACCGCTCTCTTTATCGACAGGCTCAATAATCTCCAGCAGCCGCATATGTTCCACTGCTTGGGAGAGCCGCACTTTTTCCCAACCGCTGCACTCGGCTAAGAAATCGAGCCGGAAGCGCTTGCCCAGCACGGCAGCGATATGGGCAATCTCACGATCACCTTCCAGCTGATCAATGCGGCTTGCCAGCAGGCCCAACAGCCCTTTGGGCAGCTCATCGAACTGGACACTACGCCCTTCCCGGCGATCCATATCCAACCGACGGCAAATCTCCTGCATATACAGCGGCACCCCGTCACAGCGCTCAATAATTTGGTTACGCAGACGAGGGCTCAAGTGCATGCGGTAACGGCGTGACAGCTGCGACAGCAGACGAGAAGACTGCAGTGCATCCAGCTTGCCCAAGGTAATTTGCTGGTCCCAATGCAATTTCACCGGCAACGCTTCGCGGCCGTGATGGCTTGCCACAAGCATAAAGGCAGTGTTGATCGGCAGCCGTGCCTGCAGGCCAGCTAATACCTTAAAGGAGGGTTCATCCAACCACTGCAGATCATCCACCATTAGCACCAGCGTCTGAGCGCTCGCTCGCTGGTCAATCAGACGATGCAGCAACTTCACCACCAGCTCGACCGCTTCACCGCTTTGGGTTAGCTGAGTAATCTCTTGAACGTCTCTTACCCCTAGCGCCTCCTCCAACAACTGCTGGCGGGCCTCATCAAGCCCGGCGTCTCCCAGCGATCCCTGCAAGTCATGCAACGCTTGCTGGGTAGGGCTAGTGCCAAAGTGCCACGCCAGTAAAGAGCGGGCAACGCCGTAAGGTTCTAACACGGATAGGCGCGTTGTGGGCAGCCAGCAAATAGCGGCATCTCGGCTGAGCTCAAGCTGGCGGAAACCCACCATCAGTGCCGATTTACCCATGCCAGACGCGCCTCGTACTAACACGCTTTGCCGCAAACCAATGCCTGCCCGCGCTAATGCATCACGCAGGGTACGCAGCGAGGTCTCTCGGCCGACTAAACTAGGCGGCAGCGCGTCGCGCCCGCCTTCGTTCTGGCCTAGCACCAAAGCGCGCAAACGTACCCGACCGTCGCTTGCCACTAAGCGAGATACCAAGCGCGGCTGCAAGTCTAACGCGGGCGGCATATGCTGACTGGCTTCTTGAGAAATCACCAGCTCACTGCCTTCCGCAGCGCTCATTAACTCAAGAGAGATCTGCGTCACCTGCCCAAGCGGGTCAGCAAGCTGCCGCTCAGGGAGGTAAACCACACGACCGCTGTTTAAACCCGCCGCCAGCTCAAATGAAGGGGCCTCCCCTTCTCCCGCCCAGTGGCGCTGCGACTCTTGAGGCAGCGCCTGACGGCAGTGCTCATACAGCGCTACCAGCTCTGCAAGCTGGTGCGCCGGGCCGTGGGTGCCAAAGCAGGCAAGCCCAAGCCCACCCGTAGCGCCCGGCAGCCAAAAACCACCCAAATGGTGGCACTGCTGCTCTAACCAGCGCAAAAGCTCAAGCTGAAGCGCTAGGCAGTTACGGGTGGCCGCACGATCCTGCCAATCACCTTTTAAACGCAAGCGAATCGCCATGACCGATAGCTGGCGAAGCTCAATCTCATCCTCACGCAGTGGCTTACTGTCCGCTGCCAATGCACGGGAAAACGCCCCTTGCGGCGACATAGCGCGGGGGTCGTGGTGGCCATCTGACCAGTAGCTTGCCAACTGCAAAAAGCTAGGTTCAGGCTGCTGACCCGATAGCGCCAGCAACTGTAGGTAGCTGTTGTACTGCTCATGAGCAGCAGCCATTTGGTTCTTTTCAGCCAGCTGTCGCACCAAACGCTCATGAAAAGGGCCATAGCCTGAAAAGCGACTTACTAGGCCTTCCAGCATGTCATCAGGAGTATCCGAATGCGCTTCAAGCACTTGTTCTGCAAAACGTATCACGCGCTGACGCCACTCATTGCGCACTTGAACTAACCAACGCTGAAACTCGCTACAGTTCGACAACTGCAGCTCTTCGATGAGATCGCCCCGATAACACGCCATCACTGCTTCAAGAGTGTCTAAATCTTTTGGACCCTCAAGCAGCTGCTGTAACTCGTGTAGATCTACCTGCCAATGGGCCGGCAAATGAAATGCAATGGTCTGTCGCGAGACGTTGAGCACTTGATCGGCATTGTCACCCATAGACTGGCGCAGGCAGTGCAACGCGTGACGCAAGTTGGTGCGACCAGAAGAGAGCCCCTGGTCTGGCCAGAGTAGCTCAGCCAGCGCAGCACGATTTACCGGCTGGCGATGCAACAAAAGATATACCAACAGGGCTTTAACTTTGTCGTAACTGAAATGAGTTAGTACATCCTCCCCCTGTGTTAAGGAGAAGTGACCAAACAAGGTCAGCTGGTCGGTCTGTTGAGCATCGCGCATGATACACATCCTGCCTTGGCTAGCGGCGGCTTAGGCGGGCACGCCGCTATGAAAACGAAAAGCCGTATCCGGAGTGGTAATCAACTCCGCTTCACGTGCGATAAAGAAGGCAATACGGTCATCAATTGGCTCAGCGGTCTGTTGACGCGCCAACAACAGATAATCTTCAAAATGACGCCCCTCGGACTTCACCAGCGTACGGTAAAATTTCGCCAGTTCTTCATCGAGATAGGGGATCAGGCGAGCAAAGCGCTCACAGCTACGGGCCTCAATTAATCCGCCAATAATAAGCACATCAATCAAGCGCTCAGGGTCGTTGCTTCGTAGATGCTGACGTAACCCTTCGGCATAGCGGGAAGCAGTAAGATGGCGATATGTCACGCCACGCTTCTCCATCAGCCCTACCACTTGTTCAAAATGAAGGAGCTCCTCACGGGCAAGCTGCGACATTTTGCTCAACAAAAGCGGCTGATCCACATAGCGGTAGAGCAGGCTCATCGCGGTGGATGCGGCTTTCTTTTCACACTGCGCATGGTCAACCAGCAGCGTGTCAGGATTGGCCAGCGCCCACTGAAGCCAGGCGTCCGGCGTGGGGCAGGCGAGAAACTGATGTAAGCTTTCTGGTAGCAAATCTTCCGCTTGAAGGGAGTGATCTGCTGTTTTTAGTGCCATTAATTGTATAGACATAATACCGCTACCAAGCGTTTATCTCACTATTGTACAACACATAAACGCCATTGGCGTTTGTTCCCTAGTTATCCGAAGGCCACTTATTAAATAGCACGCCTCAATTCTCATATAGCATATCGCTAATATATAAGCTCGGTTTATTTGGTGCTCCACACACCCACTAAACCCCTTCACATCATTACTTAATAACAAATTCATCGTATGACTATGGTAACGCGGCATAACAATAATCACACCCGCGCTTACCTCAAAATACCCCGATAGGTAAAAAACTTTCAGCTTTTTGGCCTAATGACTCAAAAAAGGCGTGAGAAAGAAGCTCTGTATCAGCGCCTCAACATAAAGTACAAGCAGGCACTTAACTTGGCTTCTTAACATTGTCGACAGTTTCCCGTAGAATCCAGCCCATCCACCAGACGTAGTTTGTCAAGCGTATGTCACGTGGTCGAACGCCTCACCCACACCGTGCTGGCAGGCGTTTGTTACCACGGATTCGTCATGATTCATTCGTCATAACTAAGAAGATGAGAGGGCCCCAACGTGCTTGAAGCTTACCGCCAACATGTCGAGGAACGCGCCACAGAGGGCGTCCCACCCAAGCCCCTGACCGCCGAGCAAGTCGCTGCTTTAATTGAGCTATTGAAAGCGCCGCTGGCGGGTGAAGAGGAATTCATCCTAGACCTGATCACCAACCGCGTTCCCCCCGGTGTTGATGAGGCCGCCTATGTAAAAGCTGGTTTTTTAACCGCGATTGCCAAAGGAGAAGCCAGCTCTCCGTTAATCGATAAAATTCATGCCGTTAAACTCCTAGGTACCATGCAAGGCGGTTACAACATCGTCTCCATGGTGGAGCTACTGGATAATGAAGAACTGGCCCGCGAAGCTGGCGAGCAGCTAAAACACACCCTGCTGATGTTTGACGCTTTCCACGATGTTGAACAGCGTGCCAAAAACGGCAACGCCGTCGCCAAAGACGTTATTCAATCCTGGGCAGATGCCGAGTGGTTCCTTTCCAAGCCCGCCTTGGAAGAGAAAATCACCCTGACCGTTTTCAAGGTGCCCGGCGAAACCAATACCGACGACCTTTCTCCGGCACCGGATGCTTGGTCACGCCCCGACATTCCGCTGCATGCTAACGCGATGCTCAAAAACGAGCGCGAGGGCATTGAACCTGAAGTCCAAGGCACCACTGGCCCGCTCAAGCAGATCGAAGACGTCAAAGCCAAAGGCTTTCCGGTTGCCTATGTAGGTGACGTGGTAGGTACCGGCTCTTCACGTAAATCAGCGACTAACTCGGTGCTGTGGTTCTTCGGTGACGACATCCCCTACGTGCCGAACAAGCGCGCTGGCGGCTTCTGCTTTGGCAGCAAAATCGCTCCGATCTTCTTCAACACGATGGAAGACTCCGGTGCACTGCCGGTAGAAATGGACGTTTCCAAGCTGGAAATGGGCGACGTGATTGACGTCTACCCCTATGAAGGCAAAGTGTGCAAGCACGGTACTGATGAAGTACTGACCACTTTCGCACTAAAAACTCAGCTGATTCTCGATGAAGTACGCGCCGGTGGCCGTATTCCGCTCATCATTGGTCGTGGTCTGACCGGCAAGGCTCGCGATTCACTGGGCTTAGCGCCTTCCGACGTGTTCCGCCTGCCTGATCAGCCCGTCGATACTGGCAAAGGCTTCACGCTTGCGCAGAAAATGGTAGGTAAAGCATGCGGCATGGACGGTGTTCGCCCCGGCATGTACTGCGAGCCGAAAATGACCACCGTTGGCTCGCAAGACACTACCGGCCCGATGACCCGCGATGAGCTGAAAGACCTGGCCTGCCTTGGCTTCCAAGCCGATCTGGTCATGCAGTCTTTCTGTCACACGGCCGCGTATCCCAAGCCGGTAGACGTTGATACTCACCACACCCTGCCCGACTTCATCATGAATCGTGGCGGCGTCTCGCTGCGCCCTGGTGACGGCATCATCCACAGCTGGCTGAACCGCATGCTGCTGCCGGATACCGTGGGTACCGGTGGTGACTCACACACCCGCTTCCCGCTGGGCATCTCCTTCCCGGCAGGCTCTGGCCTGGTGGCTTTCGCTGCGGCGACGGGCGTTATGCCGCTGGATATGCCGGAATCGGTACTGGTGCGCTTTAAAGGCAAACGCCAGCAAGGCGTCACGCTGCGCGATTTGGTTCACGCCATTCCGCTCTATGCAATCAAGCAAGGCTTGCTGACCGTCGAGAAGTCCAATAAGAAGAACGCCTTCTCTGGTCGTGTGCTTGAGATTGAAGGTCTGGAAGATCTCACCGTTGAGCAGGCCTTCGAGCTTTCCGACGCCTCTGCCGAGCGCAGCGCGGCTGGCTGTACGATTACGCTGTCCGAAGAGAGCGTAACGGAGTACCTGAACTCCAACATCACCCTGCTGAAGTGGATGATTGCCAACGGTTACGGCGATGAACGCACCATCAGCCGCCGCATCGAAGGCATGGAGGCATGGCTTGCTAACCCGAGCCTGATGCGTGCCGATAAAGATGCCGAATACGCTGAAGTCATCGAAATTGACCTTAGCGAAATCAAAGAGCCTGTGCTCTGCGCACCGAATGATCCAGACGACGCGCGTCTGCTGTCTGAAGTTGCCGGTGAGAAAATTGACGAAGTATTTATCGGTTCGTGCATGACCAACATTGGTCACTTCCGCGCGGCAGGTAAACTGCTTGAAAAACAGCCTGCGGGCAGCCTGAAAACCCGTCTGTGGCTCGCTCCGCCGACCAAAATGGATCAGCACCAGCTGACCGAAGAGGGTTACTACGGCATTTATGGCCGTGCAGGCGCTCGCATGGAAATGCCGGGATGTTCTCTGTGTATGGGTAACCAGGCACGCGTTGCGGCGAAGAGCACCGTGGTGTCTACGTCTACGCGTAACTTCCCGAACCGTTTGGGCGATGGTGCCAATGTCTACCTCGCCTCCGCGGAGCTAGCAGCCGTTGCGGCTGTTGAAGGTCGCCTGCCTACCGTTGATGAATATCAGCGCTATGTAGGCGAGTTTGACGCCATGGCAGGCGAAATCTATCGTTACATGAACTTCCACGAGATCGAGGAGTACCAAAAGATTGCCTCGAACGTGATTCCGGTTGCCCAAGAGGCCTAATCGCCTGTGGCACCGACCCATCGCCGATGCTCGCAACATCGCAGCCAGGGTAACCCCTCGCTGAGCCGATGACAGAACGCCCCTTCTCTATACGAGGTAGGGGCGTTTTTTATGATGCTGTGAACCCAGGAGCTGACAATGACGACAACAACCCAAGTGGTTACCCCTGACCTCTGCGACGCCTACCCTGCGGTAGATGTACTAGAACCCCTTTTCGCCAACTTCGGCGGCGTCGATAGCTTTTATGGCCCAATCCGCACGGTCAAATGTTTTGAAGATAACTCCATGGTCAAGCAAGCCGTCGCCGAACCCGGCGAAGGTGCCGTCCTGGTAGTGGATGCTGGCGGCTCTCACCGCTGCGCAATGCTTGGCGACATGCTGGCAGAGCAAGCCGCGCAAAATGGCTGGGCAGGCGTTGTGATGTACGGCTGCGTGAGAGATGTTGATATCTTGGCAACCCTGCCACTAGGTGTACAGGCCCTGGGTAGCCACCCCAGAAAGAGCGAAAAACACGGTGAAGGCCAACGTGATATTGCCGTTACCTTTGCAGGGGTTACCTTGCGGGTCGGGCAGTGGCTGTATGCAGATAACAACGGCATCATCGTTTCCGAGCAGCCGTTAAAGCTCTCTTAATCTTACTTGCCAGGGGTGGCAGATAGTGCCACCCTGATGCTTCACTTTGACACTTTCGTGACCATGCAGCCGCTCACTCAATTAGGCGATGCCCTTCTCCGCACCCTTCGCGATCATCTTCGTCCGCTTATTGCTTATCACCTGCTGTTTACCTTACTCGCCTCGGCGCTGTTGGTACCCGCCGTTGCTTGGCTGTCGCAACGCTTTCTGGCGCAGCTAAACCGAACTGTAGTAACGACAGACGCGCTAGTAGCCCTTCTCTTTAGCCCACTAGGGCTACTGGTCATGCTGATGGGCTTGGGGTTTACGTTTTTACTTATTTACTGGCAACAAGCCGGCATGCTGCAAGTGGCCGCCCGCCCCAAAGACAACCACTACCGGCTGGCACTTGAAGCACTCTGGTTAAGCACACGACGACTCCCTGCGCTGGCGGTGCTGGTCATCCTTCAGGTGGGGGCTCATCTCTTACTGCTTGCCCCCTTCATGATGGCTCTTGCTTGGCTTTACGATTTACTACTCAGCGGTATCGACCCCTATTACCTCCAGCGTATTCGCCCGCCGGTGCTGTGGTACTTTTTGGCCTGCGCCATCCCACTGGTGATGGTATGGATGGCCCTAGCAGCGTGGCTCTATCTGCGTTGGCTGCTGGCACTTCCGCTGGTGGCGCTTGAATCCTGTTCGCCTTACCAGGCGCTCAAACAAAGCGTGCACTTCACTCGCGGCTGGCACCGCTCTATCGGGGTGGCCGTGCTCACCGTGCTGCTGATCATTATTAGCTTACCCATTGCCACTACGTGGGTGTTTGATACCGTGGTGACCCCCTTACTGTGGTGGCTGCCCGAACACAATGCCGTGTTAATTCCGGCCATGCTGGCTTATTTAACCGGCTATGTCCTCGTTACGCTCACCATCACTTTTCTTGGTATTGCGACCAACGCTCTGCTGTCCGCATGCCTTTATTTACAGTTGGCTCACCATGAGCCACGCCCTGCCCCTCGTGCCCAAGATGCCCATCCAGGACGCATGGCATGGGCAATTGAGCTTAGCGTGCTGCTGCTGGCCGGCCTGCAGGCTTGGTGGATACTCAATAGCTTTGAGATTCGCGATAACGTCACCATCATTGCCCATCGCGGTAGTTCAATGGTGGCTCCTGAAAACACCCTGGCCGCCGTCTCTCAGGCATTAGACGATGGTGCCGATGCGGTGGAGCTGGATGTGCGCTTGAGCGCAGATAATCAGGTCATGCTCTACCACGACCGAACCCTGGCTCGCCTGACGGGTGACACGCGCGAGTTTGGCGACCTCACCCGTGCCGAGCTTAGTGAGTTTGATGTAGGCAGCTGGTTTGGAGATGCTTTCCAGGGAGAGCGAATAGCGGGATTGAATGAAGCCTTGGCGATGGTTCGTGGCCGTGCATCGCTGATGATTGACATGAAAGCCCTACCGGGCCAAGAGCAAGCACTGGCACAAGCCGTTATTGACGCGCTGGGGCAGGAGAGTGACATTCGCTACCGCTGCTGGGCCACACAGCAAGACGCACTCAAAGCGGTCACTGCCTGCGGCTTCCCCCACGCGATAATGGATATGCGCATGGCAACCATGTCGCCTCGCTTGGTTCAATACATTAAACAGCAGGCACCTGAGCTACGCGTCACGCTGCTGGCACAGCTCATTCTCCCTGGCACCCTTGACCGCCGTCAGTTTGATGCCCTTGGCCTGCGCCATAATCGCATCAGTGCACAGGAAGTGGCGCTGGCAGCCCTGTTCGGTTACGAGATTCATGCCTGGACAGTGAATGACCGAGCACGTATGTCAGCGCTTATTGATCTCGGCGTAGATGCCATCATTACTGACTATCCAGACCGTTTGCATACGCTAACAGAAGACCGCCGCGCATTGAGCGACGGCGGTCTGATGCTGGTAAAGCTACGTAACTGGTTACGTCAGTAATGAGGCGCAGTTCAGTCTCCCATAACAACGCCTTCTCGACGCGGGTCGGCACCGCCAAACAGTGTGCCGTCTTCTAGAAGACGAATCGCTTGCAGGCCGCTGGTCAGCTCGCGCTCGCTAACGTTATGGCCCCGCTCGCGCAATGACTCGATTGTCGACTCAGGAAAACGTCCTTCCTCCAGATAGACATCGCCACCCAGCGTGATGGCATGAGGCAGGCTCAACGCTTCCTGAGCGTTTAATCCCCAATCACGCATCGCTGCTAATGTCCGCGCCGTATAATGGATAATGGCTGCACCGCCGGGAGAGCCAAGACTCGCCACTAGCGCACCAGTCTCCTGATCAAAGACCAGCGTTGGGCTCATGCTAGAGCGGGGGCGCTTGCCTGGCTCTACGCGATTGGCCACCGGCTGCCCATCAATTTCAGGCGTAAAGGAAAAATCCGTCAGCTCATTATTCAACAAATAGCCACCGGGCAAATCAGTGCCGCCATCCGCCAAGATACGTGACCCAAACGCCTGCTCAATCGTCGTCGTCATGGCAATCGCATTGCCGACCGCATCGACAATACTGATATGACTTGTGCCGTACTCGGGCTGTTCAGGCTGGCTGGCAAAACTCACCGCTAGCTCGCCCGGGTTACCGGGCTCCGCGCTCTCGCCCATGCTCTTTTCACCGATGAGTTCGCTGCGTTTACCCAAATAATCAGGGGCCAGCATCAGCGACCAGTCACCGCCGGGGGCATCAACAAAATCAGGGTCAGCGATGTAGCGACCCCGATCAGCAAAGGCAAGCCGCGAAGCTTCTAAGAACTGATGCAGCCAGCCACTGCTGGATACACCATTCTCCAGCGGTGCTTCAAGCAGCGGTTGCTGGTCGAGCATGCCGAGAATCTGCATCACCGTTAAATGACCAGAGGATGGCGGCGGAAACCCGCAGACTTCCCACTGCTGCCAGGGCGTGCACAAAGGCTCGCGCTCCAAGGACTGATAGCCTGCGACATCATCAAGCGACATCTCACCAGGACGTTCGGGGTGTGACTGCACTTGCTCAACCAGATCTTCAGCCACCGCGCCTTCATAAAACGCAGCGCTGCCTTCTTCAGCAATACGACGAAAAATAGCGGCTAACGCAGGGTTTTTGAGCGTCTCGCCCACCTCAATTGGCTCGCCGTCGGCAGAGTAGTAGAAATCACCCGCCAAGTCGTTTTGCCGCAGGGCATCGTCGCTGGCTAGGCTTGTATGCAGCCGCTGGCTAACCGCAAAGCCCTCTTCCGCCAGTGTAATCGCGGGGGTAAAGAGCGCTTGCCAAGCCAGTTGACCATGCTCAGCATGGGCCTGCTCCAACATACGCAGTGTACCGGGCACACCCACCGACAGACCGCTTGCGACTGCTTCCATAAAAGGCAGTGGCTCACCATCTTGCATAAACAGTTCGCTCGTTACGGCAGCAGGCGCCGTTTCACGGCCGTCATAGGCCTGCACATCCGCGCCATCAAAGTGCATTAAGAAGGCACCACCGCCAATACCGCTGGACTGAGGCTCCACCAGCGTTAATACCATTTGTACGGCAACCGCCGCATCAATGGCATTTCCCCCGGCTTTAAGCACTTGATAACCCGCATCGGTCGCCAGCGGATTGGCCGCAGCCACGGCAAAAGAGTCTGCCGCCCATCCGGGCTTCTCCTCAAACCCTGACCCTACTTCAGGTGTGATGGCGGGTGTTTCGTAACTAAACCCCCAACTCACCACAGGCACCAGCAGTAAGCCAGTGAGTGAGAGTGCCCTTTTTGGCAGCATAACCTTTCTCCTTAAACCGTTTCTCAGGCGTGAATCACCAAGGCGTCACCGCCATTTAAGCGCTCAAGCAATAGCGTAGCCTATAAAACGACTGCGCCCGACACAATGGTCGGGCGCAAATTTGCAAGCAGGCTAATGGTTATCACACCAGCTTCAGGCGTTAGGCAATCGTTTCACCTGCCAGCATAAACCACGTTTCCAGCACCGCATCAGGGTTCAACGAAACAGAATCAATGCCCTGCTCCATTAACCATTTGGCAAGATCTGGGTGGTCTGATGGGCCCTGTCCACAAATGCCCACATACTTACCTTTCTCTTTGCACGCCTTAATGGCCATCGCCAGCAGTTTTTTGACGGCGGGGTTCCGCTCGTCAAATAAGTGCGCGACGATGCCGGAGTCCCGATCCAAACCCAGGGTTAGCTGAGTCAAATCGTTGGAGCCAATCGAGAAACCATCGAAATACTCAAGGAACTCATCGGCCAACAGCGCATTGGCGGGCAACTCGCACATCATGATGACTTTCAAGCCATCAGGGTTTTCATCCCCACCGCGCTTCAAACCGTTGGCGGCAAGCAACTCCACCACTTCGCGTGCCTCGTCGGTAGTGCGTACAAAAGGCACCATAATCTCGACGTTCGTAAAGCCCATCTCATCACGCACGCGTTTCAGTGCACGACATTCCAGTTCAAAACAGGGGCGGAAAGCCTCTGAAATATAGCGAGACGCGCCACGGAACCCAAGCATAGGGTTCTCTTCACCCGGCTCATACAGCTTGCCGCCAATCAGGTTTTCGTACTCGTTAGATTTAAAATCCGATAGACGCACAATGACGCGCTGAGGAGAGAAGGCCGCCGCCAGCGTGGAGATCCCCTCGACTAACTTATCCACGTAGAAATTGACCGGATCGGAGTAGCCTGCAGTGCGCAAATCAATAACCTGCTGAAGCTCAGCGGGCAGCGTATCGTACTCAAGCAGCGCTTTTGGATGCACGCCGATCATGCGGTTAATAATAAACTCAAGGCGCGCTAGGCCCACGCCTGCATGCGGAAGGCTTGCGAAACCAAATGCACGGTCCGGGTTACCCACGTTCATCATGATTTTAAAGGGTATGTCTGGCATCGCATCGACGCTAGAAACATTGCAATCAAACGCCAGCAAGCCTTCGTACACGTGCCCGGTGTCCCCTTCGGCACACGAGACGGTCACATCGATGCCTTCTTTCAGTTGCGTCGTCGCATCACCACAGCCAACCACGGCGGGAATGCCCAGCTCGCGAGCGATAATCGCCGCGTGGCAGGTACGCCCGCCACGGTTAGTCACGATGGCTGAGGCGCGCTTCATGATGGGTTCCCAATCTGGGTCCGTCATATCGGTAACCAGAATGTCGCCTTCTTGAATCTTATCCATTTCGTCAGGGCTGAGAACGATTTTGACCGCCCCGCGACCGATACGTTGACCAATGGCGCGGCCTGTTATCAGCGTGCGGCCCTTCTCACGCAGTTGGAAGCGCTCAAGCTTACCGCCCTCCTGCTGAGATACGACGGTTTCAGGACGCGCCTGAACGATGTATAGCTTGCCGTCATCACCATCCAAGGCCCACTCAATATCCATCGGACGCTGATAGTGCTGCTCGATAGTGACGGCTTGGCGAGCAAGCTCCATCACCTGCTCATCGTTAATACAGAAGCGGCCGCGATCCTTGAAGGGCACATCAACGGTTTCAACGGATTTACCAGCGCTGGCATCTTGGCCATACACCATTTTGATCAGTTTAGAGCCCAGTGTCCGGCGCAGTACGGCCGGGCGGTCTGCCGCAAGCGTAGGTTTATGAACGTAGAACTCATCTGGGTTAACCGCACCTTGAACAACGGTCTCCCCAAGCCCCCACGACGCCGTGACAAAAACGGCATCTCGGTAGCCAGATTCGGTATCCAGGGTAAACATCACGCCGGATGCGCCGGTTTCAGAACGCACCATCTTCTGCACACCCGCTGACAGCGCAACGTTTTCGTGGGCGTAACCACGGTGTACACGGTAAGAAATAGCGCGGTCATTGAACAAAGAGGCAAACACTTCATGTACCGCGTGCTTGATATTGGCGAAACCTTCAATGTTCAAGAACGTTTCCTGCTGCCCAGCGAAAGAGGCATCGGGAAGGTCTTCTGCCGTCGCCGAGCTGCGCACGGCCACTTTGAGGCTGGGATGCTGGGCCTGAAGCTGCTCATAGGCATCGCCCAGCGCGGCTTCAAAAGCGGGTGGCAGCGGCGTGTCGATGATCCACTGACGAATCATTTTGCCTGCATCGGCTAACGCCTTAACATCATCCACGTCCAGCCTAGCTAACGTGTCGTTAATGCGGTCGTTAAGGCCTTCGTGAGAGAGAAATTCGCGGTACGCATGGGCGGTGGTCGCGAAACCGCCTGGCACCGTGACGCCAACGCCAGATAAATTAGAAATCATTTCGCCAAGCGAGGCGTTTTTACCACCCACGCGTTCGACGTCTGCCATACCTAGCTGATCGAACCACAGAATGTACTCTTCCACGCAACCCCCTCGCTTTCAGACGTTTTGCAACCCATTAGGGCGACACTGTTAGACGCTGTCACCCTAGCACTGCGCATCTCTATTCGCCATTGGTCTAACAGCGAAGGGAGTGGAGGATTTTTACAACAACGCCCTGATATAAGCGATTTATGTAGTGACGGCTGAGCGTTGTGCTGGATGCCGACGCAGCCCACAATAGGCACATCATGCACACTCATTGGCAGATCAATTTATGAAACGCACAGCCTTTTTTATTTCCGATGGCACCGGCATTACTGCCGAAAGCCTGGGCCGCAGCCTGTTGGCGCAGTTCAGCGATGTAGAAATAAACATGCTGACCAAGCCCTATATCGATACGGTGGAAAAAGCCCAAGCGCTGGCTGAAATCATAGAATCAACCGCGATCCGCGACGGCTATCGCCCAATCATTATCGATACCATCGTGGATCAAAATATTCGTAACGTTATCCGTCAGGCATCGGGCTTTAAAGTCGATATTTTCTCGACGTTTCTAGAGCCGCTTGAGCAAGAGCTGGAAACACACTCTTCCTATAGTGTTGGCCGCACCCACTCGATCGGTAGCGATGACGTGTACATGGACCGCATTCATTCGGTTCACTTTGCACTGGATAATGATGATGGGGCGCGCACCCACCAGTACGATAAAGCCGATATTATTTTGGTGGGCGTTTCTCGTTGTGGTAAGACACCCACATCGCTGTATCTGGCGCTACAATTCGGCATCCGCGCCGCCAACTATCCGTTGACCGAAGACGATCTTGACGAAGATGGCCATTTAAAACTTCCCAAAGCACTGGCGCCCCACCGGCAGAAACTGTTTGGCCTCACTATCGATGCACGCAGGCTCTCGGCCATCCGTAATGAACGTCGCCCGAACAGTCGTTACAGCTCGATGGATCAATGCTTACAAGAGGTGGAGCAGGCGGAGTCGCTGTACCGGCAGATGCATATTCCGTTTATTGATACGACACGCTTTTCCGTGGAAGAAATATCAACCCGTATGATTGCAGAAACGGGCTTAGCGAGGCGTTTCTCTCCTCGCTAAGCCATTCTTTCGCTTACATGCCCTTGGGAGCAAAAATCCCAGGGGCGTTACGCCAATAGCCTTTGTAATCCATACCAAAGCCAAAGACGTAGCGGTCGGCCACTTCCAAACTGCAGTAGTCAGCCTTCAGGCCCGGCACCGCTTTGCGGTCGTGCTGTTTGTCGACCAGCACAGCAGTGGTCACGCTGGCCGCCTGCGCCTCTTTGCAGTATTCCAAAATGGCCGCCAGAGTGGCACCTTCATCTAAGATATCGTCAACAATCACGACGTGGCGCCCCGCCATGGGCACTTCAGGCGAGACGCGCCAGAAAAGCTCGCCGCCACGCAGCTCGTTCCGGTAACGGGTAGCGTGCAGGTAATCCACTTCCAGCGGGAAGCCAAGACGCGTTAGCAGGTGCCCGGTAGTAATAAGCCCACCGTTCATGACGCAGTAAAATACCGGCAGTTTGTCGCCCAAGTCTCGCGTGATCTCTTCCGCCATGCGATCCAACGCCCGTTCCACCTGTTCTTGCGAGATCAGGCAGTCGGCGTTATCCATTAACTCACGCATGGAATCCAGCGATTCAAGCGTTTCTTTATCCAGCTTGGACATGCAACTTCTCCAAAAAAAGAGATCTAATAAGATAACGGTATAAAATTAACTAGACAACGCTTCGAGCTTAGCGTGGGTGCGCCGCCAGCGACCCAGCGCTGCTAATGCATCAAGCTCTGGCCGTGCGCGCCCATAGCGCAGCTTGGCCGGACGCTTATTCAGTACGCCTTGGCATGCTTCAACCACCTCAAGGGCAGCAGCGCGGTCATTGCAGATCAGCAGCATATCGCAGCCAGCGGCGAGCGCTGCTTTAGCACGCTCAGCCGGGCCGCCTGCCTCATGGGCACCGGCCATGCTTAAATCATCTGAAAAAATACACCCTTTGAAACCCAACGATTCGCGCAACATGCCTAGCCAGTTGGGTGAAAAGCCCGCAGGGCGCGTATCAAACGCTGAATAGATCACGTGCGCAGGCATAACACCGTTCAACACACTGGCTAGCTCGCGAAACGGCACTAAGTCACGCGCTTTTAGCTCAGCCAGCGGGCGCTCATCCACCGGCAGCGCCACGTGGGAATCCGCCGCAACGCCACCATGACCAGGAAAGTGCTTACCCACTGCCGCCATGCCAGCATCGTGTAAGCCATCAATAAAGGCGTGACCCAACTGAGCGACATGCGCAGGATTGCTGCTGAAGCTGCGCTCACCAATCACGCTGGAGATTCCGCTTTCAACATCCAGCACCGGCGCAAAGCTAATGTCCAAACCGCAGGCAGCCATTTCCATACCCAGCAGCCACCCCGTGTCTTTGGCTAGGGTGAGACCTGCCACCGGGTCGTTGGCGAACAAATCACCAATACGCGCCATGGCAGGTATCTTGGTGACACCTTGTTTAATCCGCTGGACTCGCCCGCCCTCTTGGTCAATGCCCAACAGCAGGTCGCCACGCACACGCCGAATACTGCTGCAGAGTTGGCGCACTTGGTAGGCATCTTCTACGTTGCGGGCGAACAAAATAACGCCACCCACCGCAGGGTCTTTGAGCAATCGCTTTTCAGCGCTAGATAATTGCGGCCCTTCTAGGTCAAGCATGACCGGGCCAATGGGTTGCGTCATGGTGGTGAGTCCGACAAAAAGGGCGCCATTCTAGACTAACCGCTTAGCGTGTCAAAATTCTGGCAGGACGCCCGATAAATGGTCTTAGTGCAGCCAGACCGGCGTACCAGGCTGGGCATGATCAAACAAATAGTGCAAATCGTCATTACGCAAACGAATGCAGCCGTGTGAGGCCGCCACGCCCATAGGCTGATCGGGAGGCGTTCCGTGTAGATAAATATAGCGCCGCTGTGAGTCGACATCGCCACCACGATTCACGCCGCACTCTAGCCCGCAGAGCCACAGAATACGTGTCAAAATCCAATCGCGTTTAGGGAAGCGGCTAGCTAACTCGGGCGAAAACACCTCTTCTGTCCATCGGCGGCCGCGAAACACCGCATTATCTGGCAAGCCTTTGCCGATAGCGGCACGCACATAGTGCCAGCCTAACGGTGTCTGGCCACTGCCCTCCTGCTGTCCTACCCCTGCAAGCCCAGTGGACACATCACACTCATAGCGCACCTCTCTCCCCTGCCAGCAGCGCAGCCGCTGCTGCTGGGTGTCGATTTCAATCCACTCTGAATGGGTAGGCGGTAATTCAGCTAGCCTGGGCGTTTCCATGGTGTCCCTCTTCAACAGCAGCCGGTAACGGGGCGCTCATCGCCGCCACCACCACTGGGCGCAGTCGCCTAATAAGGTCGCGCACCGTTACCTGCTCTTGGTAATCCTTGGCAGCGATATCGCGGAGAGCATCCAGTCCTGATAGCGTAAATATCACCGTGCCTAACATAAAGTGTAGCCGCCAAAAACGCTCAGCGTCCGGCAGCTCTGGCGTGGCTTTACGTACAAGCTCGGTGAACCGGGTAAATACGTCACCATACTGCTGCTGAATGTAACGACGCAGATGCCCCTGCGCTTGGCTGTACGCCAACCCCAATAAGCGCATAAATACTTTCAGGCTATTGCGCTCTGCAGGCACCGCCAGCACGGTAGTCGCCATTGTTTCTAACAGCACTTCCAGTGGAATAGGCGTGCCCTGGTAGCGCGCTTCTAACTCATCTAAAGCGGTATGAAAGCGTGCAGAGAAAGGATCCAGGTAGCGGGCAAAGACGGCTTGAATCAGCGCTTTTTTGGAACCAAAGTGATAGTTCACTGCGGCTAAATTGACCCGCGCTTTGCTGGTGATATTGCGCAGCGACGTTTCGGCAAAGCCTCGCTCTGCAAATAGCACCTCTGCAGTATCTAAAATACGCGTTACCGTATCCGATTGGGCCATAGCGCCCTCCAAAAACAGGTGTTTAAAACATGCCTGAATACTATTCCATAACCCCTGTTGGCTCAATCTCTTATCCAACAGGCTAACAGGGTTGATCCAGACAGGAGTGGCTGTCCAAGTTGGGTGCAACTCGCCATGTACTGGATAGAGCAACATACTGTATACTTAAACACATACTGATTAAGCCGACATGTAGCTACTGTCTTTTCACTGTTTTGGAGTATGGTATGTCGCGTCCACTTACAGCTCGTCAACAGCACGTTTTTGATTTTATTGTGAAGACCATGGGTGAACTAGGCTACCCGCCCACCCGCGCTGAAATTGCCAAAGCGTTGGGGTTCCGTTCGCCTAACGCAGCAGAAGAGCATCTGCGTGCGCTAGAGCGCAAAGGCGCTATCCGGATTATCCGTAATACGTCACGCGGCATCCGCCTGCCAAATCAGGAGCCACAAGAGCTGACTGAAACGCCGGCAACAGCGCAAGCGCCAGCGACCACTACGGAAGCCCTGCCCAACGGATTACCTGTTATTGGTGAAGTGGCCGCTGGCAGCCCCATTTTGGCAGCTGAGCACATTGATCGTTACTGCCCGCTGCCTGCGGAGTACTTCACGCCTAAAGCCGACTACCTATTACGCGTTCGCGGCCTCTCAATGAAAGACGTGGGTATACTGGAAGGCGACCTTCTGGCCGTGCATCGCACCGACCGGGTACGCGACGGTCAAATCGTAGTCGCACGCTTGGAAGACGAAGTTACTGTCAAGCGTTTTAAACGCCAGGGGCATCAAGTGACCTTGCTTGCTGAAAACGCTGATTTCGCCCCCATTGAAATCGATTTGCGCACTCAGCAGCTCGATATTGAAGGAGTAGGCGTGGGCGTAATTCGAGGCGGGAACGGGCAGGCACTTGGCTAACGGCCCACCCAAACGCTATTGCATATCGATATAGCGATGATCATTAAAGGTGGCCACCCAACCTGGGTGGTACACCAAGAGAATACTCAGCAGCATGCCGGTAATAAACGCTTCTGACGGCATCAACAGTGGCAAAAAACGGGCATACTCTTGGGCAAGATAGACCGCTTCAGGGTCAGTGCCCGCCAGCATAATTAACGCCACCGCTGCAAGCCCTCCACCAAGCGTTGCCAACGCCGCGCCGAAAAACCCGCAGGCAAAGAGAAACACCATCAGGTTATCGGGCAAACGACGGTCAACAATGCGCCATACCACACCCGTGATGAGTGCAGGCACAATGCCGGTGACCAGCACGTTAGCCCCTAGCAACATCCACTCGTTTCTACCCACTAACACCATGGCGACATTGATCATCACATTGCTGATCAACGCCAACGGCATTTTAAAGACCAGCGTCATCAGCACGGTAAACACCAAGTGCAGTGTCAGCCAATCGACGGCTTGAGCACGCAGCTGCCACATCAGCAGAACCGCCAAGGTGGCCGCCATCCAACGATGCTGTAACGCTGTATCGTCAAGCAGCGGCTGCCAGGGGCGCAGGCATAAGCACCAAACAATCACACCCAGTGAAAGTAGCCATGTAAGGACTAATGCCCACGGTGCTAACACGCTTTGTGCAAATGACATAGCGCCCCCAGTAGTGGCTTAACTAAAGACAACCGTCTTGTTACCGTGAATCAAGACACGGTCTTCCAAGTGCCAACGTAACCCACGAGCCAATACGGCTTTCTCCACATCCCGGCCAAAACGCACTAAATCGGTAGGCGTATGGCAGTGGCTGACACGGTGAATATCCTGCTCAATGATGGGGCCCGCATCCAGCTCTTCAGTCACGTAGTGACACGTCGCACCAATGAGCTTCACGCCACGCTCGTAGGCTTGATGATACGGTTTGGCACCGGCAAAGGAAGGCAAGAAGCTGTGATGAATATTAATCACACGCCCGGCGTAACGCTCGCATAGCGAGGGTGGCAAAATTTGCATATAGCGCGCCAGCACAACGCAATCTGCGCGGGCATTATCGATCTGCTCTTGCACCTGCTCGAAGGCTTTCTGCTTATTGGCAGGGTCCACCGGCACATGGTGGTAAGGAATGCCGTACCACTCAGTCAAAGAGCGCATGTCATCGTGATTAGAGATCACCCCAACAATATCGCAATCCAACTCACCCGCCTGCCAACGGTAGAGTAAATCGACTAGGCAGTGAGACTCACGGGACACCATCAGCACCACGCGGCGGCGCTTTTGGGTATCGACTAACGACCACTGCATATCAAACTCAGCTGCCACCGGCTCAAACGATGTACGCAGTGCTTCCGCCGACATGCCCAGCGAATCCGCCAGAATTTCGTAACGCATAAAAAAGCGGCCAGTCTCTAGATCAGAGTGCTGGCTGGCTTCCGTAATGGAGCCACCTTGCTGAGCAATAAAGCTTGAGACACGCGCCACGATGCCCACTTGGTCTGGGCAGGAAACAACTAAACGGTAATAATGAGACATAACAGACACTCTTAACGTATTTAACGGCACGCTCGCCAAGCACCTGCCACCCGGCAGGTAACCTACATTAGCGGCCGTAGTGTAACGTAAGCAGGTTGAGGAAGCACCGTGGTCAGGTGCCGCGATGATTGTTACCCGCCCCCCGCATCCCGTATAGTTAAGGGATTACTTTTTAGGCTTTTCATAACTGATGCATCCATCACGCGTTCAACTTCGTCCCCGTCGTCGCCCACCCCTGCGCCTGCTACCGCTAGGTGGATGTGGTGAAATTGGAATGAATCTTACGCTGTATGGATACGACGATCAGTGGATCGCCGTGGATTGCGGCATGATGATTCGCCAAGACTTGCCCAACTCTCCGCTCCAGGTACCAAACACGGATACCTTAGAGGCGCTGAAGATTACTCCAAAAGCGCTATTTATTACTCACGGTCATGAAGATCACATTGGCGCCGTCGCGTGGCTGTGGCCGAAATGGGGCTGCCCTATTTTTGCCACCCCTCTGGCAGCAGGACTATTACGTTACAAATTTGCCGAACATCAGCTCAGTAGCGCCGCCATCGAAGTCATTGAACCGGGCGATGCGGTGGAAAACGGCCCGTTCACGCTGCGCTTTTTAAATGTGCCCCACTCCATTCCGGAAAGCTGCTCCATTATGATGCAGGCAGGCGAATATCGCGTGCTGCACACCGGCGACTGGAAACTCGACCCCACCCCTCTGATAGGCCCACCTATCAATGCCGCCCACTTCAGGGCATTGGCACCCGTCGATCTGCTCGTGGGTGACTCCACCAATGCCCCGATGCCGGGGCAGTCTGGCAGTGAGGGAGATGTCGCCAAGGCACTTGCCAAGACGCTAAAGGCGTGTACAGGCCGCGTGGTGGTGTCTTGCTTTGCCAGCAACCTGGCTCGCGTACTGGCGATTGGCTTAGCGGCACAAGCATGTGGCCGCCGAGTAAGCCTGATGGGGCGCTCAATGGAGCGCATGGTAAGCGTTGCCAGGGGGTTGGGTTACCTGGATGACTTTCCGCCACTGGTGCCCTCCCATGATTTGGGTTACTTACCCCCCGAAGAGGTCGTGATCATTGCCACCGGTAGCCAGGGCGAGCCACGGGCTGCGCTGCAACGTCTAGCCCAGCGGCGACACCCCTTCATGGACTTAGAGCCCGGCGATAGCGTGATTTTTTCGGCCAAAGCTATTCCAGGCAATGAGCGCCCCATCGAACAGCTTAAAAAACGTTTATTGCAATTAGGTGTCACGCTATTCGATGAAATGAACCATCCGGAGCTACACGCCACGGGCCACCCTGCCCAAGAAGAACTTAAAAAGCTCTACCAGTGGGTCAGGCCCAAAAAACTGCTGCCAGTACATGGCGAAGCGCGTCATCAGGAGGCGCATCAAGCACTGGCTGAAGAGATGGGCATTAGCGCTCCTTTAGCGCCCGTCAACGGTGACATGCTGGTCTTAGACCATGAGGGGCTACGTTGCGAGGCACGCTATCCGCAACCACCCTGCATCGTCAATCAAAATAGTGTGGTGCCCCATCCAGGCTTAGAGAGTAACCATCCTACTGCTCGACGTGGCAGCCTGTTCCTGGCGCTGCCAGTGGCCGCCACAGAAACCGGTTGGTGCCGTATTGGCCGACTCATGCTTGACGCCAATGGCGCAAGCCCGATGGATGAAGATAGCTTCAGCGAATGGCTAGATGAGCAGTTAGACGAGATTGAAGCCGACACCCTGGCTGATTTGCGCCATGCGCTACAGCCAAGGTTAGTGCACTGGCTAGCCAGCCACTTACAGCATATGCCAGAAGTGCATCTACAGATCATGGCAGCCGAGATGCCAAGTATAGAAGAGCTAAACGACGAGCCTTAACTGTACCCACCTCATGACTTACCAGCGGTCCGCATCTTGCTGGTCGGTATGACGCTCTTTGACCCAGTAAGCCCCTTGCTTGGAGTGCTCTTTTTTCCAAAACGGTGCCTGGGTCTTCAAATAATCCATGATGAAGTCACACGCCTCAAACGCATTACGGCGGTGAGCGCTGGCCACAAGCACCCTGACGATAGGATCACCGGGGGCCAAGTCCCCCACCCGATGAATAACGCGCACAGCCTGTAGCGACCAGCGCTGCCAGGCCTGCTCTGCAATACCCGTTAACGTGCGCTCAGTCATCCCAGGGTAGTGTTCAAGCGTTAAACCTGTCACATCCGGCGTCTCGTTAAAGTCACGCACTAACCCCGTAAACGTCACTATGGCACCAATATCAGTGCGCTGACCCAGCGCACTCTCATAGCCGTAGTCCATCGAAAACGGAGCGGACTGCACCTCTACGGCAATGTCTGGCAATGTTGGTTCGTTAACAGACACGGCTTACCCCCCGGTCACCGGTGGAAAAAAGGCCACTTCATCATCATCGGTGATGCGAGCGCTATCATTCGCCATCACCTGGTTAATCGCACACAGAGTACGCTGGTCAGACAACACCGAAAAACGCGGGTCCTGAGCACTCAGCGCGGCTTTCAACCCAGCCACATCGCGGCTAAGCAGTTTATCTAAGTCGATCGTCAAATCGCTTTCGCCTACTCGCTCACGCAACTCAGCTAAAAATTTGACCCGCACACAAGGGGAAGAGCAACGCTCCCCAAGACTCACTTCGCCAGCCGCGCCCTCACCAGTCACAATGGGTGCTGTCGTCTCCCGACGGTAATCACCGCGCTGACCGCCCTGCTTGCTATCCAACTGAATAGCCTCAATGCGCATCTCTTTATCGACGGCTTTACACATATCATAAAGCGTCAGGCAAGCCACCGAGACTGCGGTAAGCGCTTCCATCTCGACGCCCGTTCGACCGCTCAAACGACACATGGCCGATACATCGACCCAGCCGTTGTCGTGATCAATCGCAAACTCTACCGACACTTTGGAAAGCGCTAGCGAATGACACAAGGGAATCAGCTCATGGGTACGCTTAGCCGCTTGAATGCCTGCAATCCGCGCTGTTGCCAATACGTCGCCTTTAGGCAGTGCGCCATCGCTTAGCAGTTGCAACGTGTTGGGCTGCATGACAATTCGACCAGAGGCTACAGCTTCACGCCGAGTCTCACGCTTATCGCCAACATCAACCATATTCGCTTCGCCGTGCGCATTCAGGTGGGTTAACTGCATGGTGTCACCTTTTCTTCATCAAGCCAGGGTGCGGCGTTGTTGGTCGGCCCACTCACTTACCCAGCGAGCAATCTCTTCACAATTATTTAAATCCAAACGAGCCACAGAAGGCGCAAGCGTGACGGGCGGCTCACTCACCAGCGCCGCCGCCTGCGCCCACTGATCGCTTAAAATAGCCGGATCACCTATTCCATCGCGATAAAGCACCAGCTTAGGAATAGGCCAAGCTTTAAAGCCTTCCACAATCACTAAATCAGGGTGATGAGGCACCATTAGGCTCAACAAATGGGCCAAATCGGGCTCGGCTTGACCAGGCGTCTCCTGCATCATGGCAAAACGTTGACGTGATGCAATCAGCATAGGAGCCGCCCCGGCACGGCGCAGCTTGTAGCTGTCTTTGCCGGGCTGGTCGACATCAAACTGGTGATGAGCATGCTTAATCACCGCCACCGAGAGCCCTTTGTCACGTAGCAGCGGTAAAAGCTGCTCTAACAGCGTGGTTTTGCCGGTGCCACTCCAGGCAGCCACCCCCAATACAGGAAACGGGCAGCGTAAGGCATCACTCATAAATCACCATGTGTACCACGAGTTACTCACCCTCTTTTTCGGCTGGTAGTAACCAGTTTAACGCAATGCCGACTAACGCGGCCAAGCTAACGCCCTGAAGCGTGAACTGACCGCCGCCAAACTGCATACCGCCAATACCAAATACCAGAATAAGCGACACGACGACTAAGTTACGCGCTGCCGTGAGCGACTGACCCGCGCGCACCAACGTGTTCATCCCTACCACGGCAATAGAGCCAAATAGCAGCGTCATAATCCCACCCATAACCGGCCCAGGAATTGTTTGCAGCAGCGCCCCCAATTTGCCCACAAAGGCCAGGATGATGGCGATAACGGCAGCCACCACCATATATTTTGGATTAAAGGCTTTGGTCAGCGTGACGGCCCCGGTCACTTCCGAGTAGGTGGTATTGGGCGGCCCGCCAAACAGAGCCGCCACGGTGGTGGCAAGACCATCGCCCAGCAAGGTGCGATGCAAGCCGGGCTTTTCCAGGTAGTTTTTACGAGTGACCGAACCAATCGCCACCATGTCACCAATGTGTTCTACAGCAGGAGCAATGGCCACCGGGATCATAAACAGGATCGCCGCCCAGTGAAAACTAGGGGCGGTAAAACTTGGAATAGAGAGCCACGCCGCCTCACGTACAGGCGTGAAGTCCACTACCCCCATCACCAGCGCCAACGCATATCCCGTCGCAATACCACCAATAATCGGCACCAACCGCAGCAGCCCGCGGCCAAAAACCGCGAGCACCAAGGTCACCAACAGGCTTGCCATGGAGAGGAAAATCGCCTGCCCATAGCCAATATTGTCACTGGTTTCACCGGTGGCCATGCTCACCGCCACCGGCGCTAACGCCAAACCAATCACCATAATCACCGGCCCTACCACCACTGGCGGCAACAGGCGGTGCAGCCAGGCCGTTCCCTTCAAACGCACGGCTTGAGAAATGGCGACATAGACAAGGCCCGCCGCCATCAGGCCACCCAGCGTTGCTGAGACACCAAAGCTGGCGATGGAGCCTTGGATAGGAGCAATAAATGCAAAGGAAGAGGCTAAAAACACCGGCACCGTTTGCTTCGTGACACCATGAAACACCAGCGTGCCAAGCCCGGCGGTAAACAGCGCAACGCTGGGGTCTAGCCCGGTTAACAGCGGAACCAAAACAAGCGCACCAAACGCGACAAACAGCATTTGCGCGCCGGTCAGCAGTACTTTAGGCCAAGACTCTTGACCAGTATTGTTCGTCATCACACCACTCCTGAAGGGCTATTATTTGTAACGGAGGCAAAAAAATGCCCCCAACGCGAAGCGTAAGGGGCCTTTTAAGGCGGAGCGCTTAACGCGTTCCGAAAATCTTATCGCCGGCATCTCCCAAGCCGGGAACGATATAGCCATTTTCATCGAGTCGGTCATCCACCGACGCCGTGTAAATCTCTATATCAGGATAAGCATCTTGCACCCGTTTAATCCCTTCAGGGGCAGCAACCAATACAATCACTTTCATATGCTCGCAGCCGCGCTCACGGAGCATATCCAGCGTGGCTACCATCGAACCACCGGTGGCCAGCATTGGGTCAATCACAATCGCCATACGCTCTTCGATGTCGTTAGCGAATTTAGCGAAATAAGGCACCGGCTGAAGCGTTTCTTCATCCCGGTAAAGGCCCACCACGCTGACACGCGCGCTGGGGATCAGATCTGTTACACCTTCTAGCATGCCTAACCCGGCACGCAAGATGGGCACGATAGTGACCTTTTTACCCTTCAAACGACGGGTCGCGATAGGCTCGCCATTCCAGCCTTGAATCTCATGATCTTCAAGCTCTAGACCTTTGGTCGCTTCGTAGGTCAGAAGCTTAGCCACTTCACCTGCCAGTTCACGAAAGCTCTTAGTGCTCAGATCCGCTTCGCGCATCAGTCCCAGCTTATGTTGAACAAGCGGATGGTTAATGGCGTAGACACTCATGGGACTTCCTCACTGCAGGGGATTCAGGATGGCGACCTGGGTCGCATCAACATGCTTACAAAATTGCGCGCCATTCTACCCGCAACTGACCATTAGGTTAAGGGGTTTCCGGCAATTGCCACTCAATTGGCCCCCTACCATGCTCTTGAAGGAACTGATTGGCCTGGGAAAAGTGGTGGTTGCCAAAGAAACCGCGATGCGCGGACAGCGGCGATGGGTGCGGCGATTCCAGCACCAAATGGCGCGTGGTATCAATCAGCGCTTTTTTCTGGCGAGCATGGCTGCCCCACAGCAAAAAAACGCAGGGCTCTGCATGCTGACTCACGGTTTCAATCGCTCGGTCAGTAAAGCGCTCCCAACCTTTACCACGATGCGACGCGGCGTTCCCCTGCTCAACGGTAAGCGCTGTGTTTAGCAGCAGGACACCTTGCGTCGCCCAGGCTTCTAAAAAGCCATGGCGCACCGGGGTAAAGCCCACATCACTCACCAGCTCCTTATAGATATTGACGAGTGAAGGCGGCACCTGAATACCAGGCTGTACTGAGAAACAGAGCCCGTGAGCCTGGCGAGGCCCGTGGTAAGGGTCCTGACCCAAAATCACCACTTTCACCGATGAAAGCGGCGTTAACTCAAAGGCGCGAAACCAGTTTGAGGAGTGAGGGTAGATCACCTTTTTAGCCGCTTTCTCCTCAGCCAAAAAGGCTTTCAAGGCTGACATATAGTCAGCCTGAAACTCTTGCCCCAGCCACTGATTCCAGTCATCGGGTAGCGGGTTAGCCATATTACTTCTTCATTTGATCCGCAAGCGGCTCAACGTAGGCAATGCCCATATCCCAAGGGAACTGGATCCAGCACTGTTGGGCGACTTCGGTTAGGTATTGATCCACCAAAGGGCGACCCTCTGGCTTAGCGTATATGGTCACAAAATGTGCTTTAGGCATCATTTCACGCACGGCGCGCGCCGTCTTACCCGTATCGACGAGGTCATCCACTAGCAACCAACCATCACCGTCGTGATCCACCCCTTTCATAATATCCAGACCACCTTGATCCATATGGTCGTAGCTTTTGATACAGATCGTATCAATCAAACGGATATTAAGTTCGCGAGCAATAAGCGCTGCCGGGATCAGGCCACCACGGGTTATGGCTACGATACCTTTAAAGTCACGCTCAATTAACAGATGACACAGTTGCCGCACGTCACGGTGGATTTGATCCCAAGAGACGGTGAAGTGTTGATGATAGCGTTCGCTGCTCATGGGACGTTACTCGTCTTCGTTAAAGGAACAGACCGCGAATACACTGTAGCCAGCATCGCGAATTTTCTGAGAACCACCCAGCTCAGGTAGGTCAATAATAGTAGCGGTTTCGACTACTTGCCCACCACAGCGCTGAATCAGGTTAGCAGCTGCCAGCATCGTGCCACCGGTAGCAATCAGGTCATCCATTAGCAGGATACGGTCGCCTTCCTGAAACGCATCAGCATGCAGCTCAACTTCCGAGTGGCCATACTCTAGCGTGTAGGTTTCGCTGATAGTTTTAAATGGCAGCTTACCTTTTTTACGCACAGGCACGAAGCTACAACCCAGCTCATACGCCAGCGGTGCACCGATAATAAAGCCACGGGCGTCAATGGCCGCGATGGCATCCAAGTTCATTTCCTGGTAGCGGTGCACAAAGCTATCAATCAGCTTGCGAAAAGCAGCGCTGTTCTGCAGCAAAGGAGTGATGTCACGAAAATTCACCCCCTGCTCTGGCCAGTCAGGAACCGTGCGAATAACGGACTTAATGTAATCGCCGTAGATGCTCATCGCGTCTCTCATTGATTAGTCAAAGGTCGGGTGATTAACCCAGGAATAAGAATTTCGCTGCAAATAGCAGCGCCAGTACCACGACTGCCGGATTCAGGTCTTCAAAGCGACCCGACAGCGTTTTAATCGCCACGTAGCTGATAAAGCCCAGCGCAATACCTTCAGCAATAGAGAAGGTCAACGGCATTGCCAAAGCAGCAATCAGCACCGGAGCAGCGTCAGTGGGGTCTTCCCAGTTCGCATGCGCCAGGCTTCCCGCCATCAGCACCGCCACATACAGAAGGGCACCGGCCGTTGCGTAGGCTGGGATAGAACCTGCCAGCGGCGCGAAAAACAGGCTGATTAAAAACAGCACGCCCACGACCACCGCCGTAAGGCCTGTACGCCCACCGGAAGCGATACCGGCTGTCGATTCGATATAGCTCGTCGTTGTAGAGGTACCCAGCGCGGCACCGGCCATTGAGGCGGTACTATCGGCCATCATGGCACGGCCAATGCGCGGCAGCTTGCCATCTTCATCTAACAGCTTGCCACGATGCGCTACCCCTACCAGGGTTCCAGAGGTATCGAACAGGTCGACAAACAGGAACGCAAAGATAACGCTAAGCATGGCAACATCAAGGGCGCCCATTAAATCCATTGCCATGAACGTGGGGGCAATGGAAGGCGGCATAGACATGATGCCACCGTACTGGTTGTGTCCCAGCACCATGGCCAGCACGGTGATACCGACAATACCGATCATAACGGCACCGGTAACACGCAGATAAGCCAGTGCGGTAATCACAAAGAAGCCCAGCAGCGCGTAGAGCGGCGCAGGCTCTGATAAGTCGCCCAGGGCAACGAAGGTCGCCGGGTTTGCCACGACAATACCGGCGTTTTTCAGTGCAATCATGGCCAGGAAAAGACCAATACCCGCCGCAATGCCCAACCGTAAAGAGAGCGGAATCGAATTGATAATCCACTCACGGATTTTGAAAATACTCAGCAGGAAGAAGGTCAAACCGGAGAAGAAGACGGCCCCTAACGCCGCTTCCCAGGTGTACCCCATGCCCAATACAACGCCGTAGGTGAAAAAGGCGTTCAAGCCCATACCCGGCGCCTGCGCGATCGGATAATTGGCCCATAGCCCCATCACAAAGCAACCAATCGCCGCCGCCAGACATGTAGCAACAAACACGGCACCATAGTCCATCCCCGCTTCCGAGAGAATGCTCGGGTTGACGAAAATGATGTAAGCCATGGTAAGAAACGTCGTGACCCCTGCGATCACTTCGGTTTTTACGTTGGTCTTCTGCTCTGTGAGCTTGAAGTAGTCGTCCAGAAATTTCATGTAGTTTTTATCCTTCGCGCTTACGCCGAATGCGTCCCTTGGTGCGAGAAAAGCCGCACATACTACCGAAAGGCACTGCGGGATGCGAGTGCCTCTGGTGCAGCTGGTTATAGCGAGGGCTGCCCCCCACCGAGTGTCCCACTTGCCGTTTTGGCTTGCTGTTTTGGTGACTGGCTAAATGACATTGCTTGTAACGGAGTCAATAGCGGCCACCTACTACCCTTAGCAAACTTTAGGCCATGAGCTAACCGATCGGTCAACAAAAAGCCAAAATATGCCCCTACAGACGACTCGCCAACACCCTTTCCACCGTTTCAACAATCACTTGGGTCTGGGGGTCGATTTCAATATTGACGTCATCCTCCACCAAACGACTGCCCAGCACCGTACGTGACAGCGTTTCAGGAATGAGATTAACACTGAACTCAACGCCAGCCCCATCAGCAGATGGGCGTACATCTCCCACGGTCAGGCTGATACCGTCAACGCCAATATAGCCTTTTTCAAACACAAATTTAGCCACTCTCTCTGGTAAGGCAAACCAGATTCGACGGTTGTTAGGCGCATCTTCAATGGCGACCACTTTCGCCATACAAATGATATGGCCTGACATGGAGTGTCCACCAATCTCATCACCAAAACGAGCGGCGCGCTCTATATTGACGCAATGCCCAGGTGATATTGCACCAAGATTGGTCAGTCGCAGCGTCTCACGCATCAAGTCAAAACTGACACGCTCGCCCTCTATAGCCGTTACCGTCAGGCAAACACCGTTATGCGCCACCGAAGCACCAATCTCCAATCCGCCCCGCATACTCTCAGGCAGAGCGACCACATGAGTACGGAATTCCTCCAGCTCATGCACTTCAACCACTTCAGCGATACCTTGCACAATACCCGTGAACATTCGCCGTTCCTTTATGTCTAAGGTTAATGGGATGGCATAGACCATAAAAAACTCGCGCAAGCTTACTACTAATGACCCAACCTTGTGCAGCCAGTGACCCGCCGTTCATCTATTGCTCATGGTTTTTTGCTGCCATCAGGCAGTCAAATCGCACCTAAACAGTAATAAAACCCAATGACCGCCACATAAAAAGATAATAAGCCTGTTTATTAACTTAAAAACATGAAATAGACCGGTTTTAATTGACAACCCATCAGCCACTCTTTAGACTTTCGCCGCAAATGTAATGACGCCGATTTGTACCCAGATTGCGGGCGTCCACCTGGCCTTAGGCGGGGTGAAGTGCAGCTAAAAGGGTGTGTCCAGCGTTGATGGCCACCCGCAAGGGTGGCCTTTTTTTGTTCCCCGCCCTACGCTTGCCCCCTCGCACTCCGTCTCCGGCCTACCATTAAGGCAGACGCTATGATTGAACTTAGCAACGTTAGTAAAACCTATGGCAGCGGCGAAAACGCCGTGCATGCTCTTCAAGATGTTAATTTAACGATTCCCAAAGGCACGATACACGGCGTGATTGGCCTGTCCGGTGCGGGCAAGTCAACGCTGATTCGCTGCGTTAACTTACTTGAACGCCCCTCGAGCGGCAGCGTGCTGGTGGATGGCCAAGAAATGACGGCGTTAAACCGTCGCGAGCTTAACCATGCCCGCCACCGTATTGGCATGATTTTCCAGCATTTTAATCTGCTCACCACGCGTACCGTGTTTGATAATATCGCCCTTCCCCTAGAGCTAATGGGCGAAAAGCGCAGCGATATCCAAAACCGCGTATTGCCGCTGTTAGATATGGTGGGCCTAGCGGATAAAGCCAACCAATATCCGGCACAGCTCTCCGGCGGGCAAAAACAGCGCGTCGCTATTGCTCGTGCGCTTGCCAGCAAGCCCAATGTCCTGCTTTGCGACGAGGCCACCTCTGCCCTCGACCCGCAAACCACTAGCTCCATTCTTGAGCTACTCAGAGACATCAACCACCAGCTCGGCATCACCATTTTGCTGATTACTCACGAGATGGAAGTCGTGAAGTCCATTTGCCACCGGGTGAGCCTGATCTCTGACGGTAAACTGGTCGAAGACGCCGAGGTCGGCGATTTCTTCACCGCGCCCAACACCCAGCTGGGCCGCGACTTTTTGAATGACTTTTTACAGCTGAGCCCGCCTAAAGAGCTGCTGGAGCGTTTGCAAGCAACCGCCAACGACCAGACTCATCCGGTGGTGCGTCTCACGTTCTCAGGCGATGCCGTATCCACACCGCTCATTTCTCGTTTAGCGCGTGAGTGCAGTGTCGATGTCAGTATCTTACAGGCCAAGGTTGAGTCTATTCAGGACCGTACGCTGGGCCTGATGATCGCCGAACTACTGGGTAGCCATGAACAGACCCAGCAAGCCATGTCCTATTTAGAAGCGCATCAATTACAGGTGGAGGTACTCGGCCATGTCCAGCGCAATGTTTGATCTTATTTTACAGGCCACGCTGGATACCCTTTATATGGTGGCGGTATCGGGCGTGATCGCCACCCTGCTCGGCTTGCCGCTGGGTGTGATGCTTTACGTCACTCGACCACGGCAGATTTTGGCCATGCCCGCCCTGCACCAGGCGCTGGGCATCATTACCAATATTGGTCGCTCGATTCCTTTTATCATTTTGATGGTAGCCATCATCCCCTTCACGCGGATGCTGGTGGGCACTTCTATTGGCATTAACGCAGCGTCAGTTCCACTGACAATTGCCGCCATTCCCTTTGTGGCTCGTCTTATCGAAGGGGCGCTGAATGAAATTTCACCAGGTCTGATTGAGTCAGCTCAATCCATGGGGGCGACGCCTTGGCAAATCATTACGAAAGTCCTCATTCCTGAAGCTCGCGGCGGCATTATCACCGGCTTAACCATTACCGTGGTCACACTTGTCAGCTACTCAGCGATGGCGGGCGCCGTCGGCGGCGGCGGCCTGGGCGACTTAGGTATTCGCTACGGCTATAACCGCTTCAACCCCACTATTATGCTGATTACGGTGGTGATCTTGGTGGTGCTGGTGCAGGGTTTTCAAAGCCTTGGCGACTATTTAGTACGCAAAAGCGACCGTAAATAGCCACAGCCACTGCCTTTCATCGGCATAGCCAAATATAACGAAAACGCATTAGACTTGTATTTCTTATTACCGCATCATTGCACTATGATTCACAACGACACTGGAGTAACGCCATGCAAAAAGTCATTATCGGCAGCCTGACCGCCCTTGCGCTCGCCATTAACGTTGCCAACGCAGAAACCCGCACAATTAAGATGGGCACCGTGGCTGGTCCTGAAACCGAAGTCATGGAAGTCGCTGCTCGCATCGCCAAAGAAGAGTACGACCTAAACGTTGAAATCATCGAGTTCACGGACTACGTGACGCCGAACGCCGCGCTGGCCGATGGCAGCCTGGATGCCAACGCTTACCAGCACGAACCCTACATGCAGGCGATGGTCAATGACCGCGGCTACGATTTTGCTATTGCCGGTTACACCTTCGTGTACCCCATCGGCGCTTACTCTGAAAAGTACGACAGCATCGATGAGCTACCGGACGGCGCGCAAATCGCGCTGCCCAACGACCCGTCTAACGAAGGTCGTGCGCTGATTCTGATGCACAACGAAGGCCTGATCACCCTGAACGATCCAACCTTCCTGGAAGCGACGCCGATTGATATCGCCGAAAACCCGCGTGACTTCCGCTTCCGTGAAATCGAAGCCGCCCAGCTTCCCCGCGTGCTTCCCGACGTGGACATGGCCTTCATCAACAACACGTTTGCTCAGCCGGCTGGCTTAAGCCTTGACGACGCGCTGATCAAAGAAGGCCCGGAATCTCCCTACGTGAACCTGATAGCCGTGCGCGGTGGCGATGAAGAGCGCGAAGAGATTCGCCAACTGGTAGACGCCTACCAGCGTGACGAAGTCATTGAAAAAGCCGAAGAGCTGTTCAAAGGCGCAGCGGTACCGGGCTGGATTGAAGAGTAATCTTCCCCACCGCTCGTTCAAGCACGATCTTAAGCTAGTACTATCAGGCCAGCCGAGAGGCTGGCCTGATGCGTTTTCACCAAAGGAGAGGGTATGTCGACCACCGATTACACGCTGTTAAACCGCCAGTTAGAGGCTCTGCTGGATACCCGCGACTGGCTAACCAATAGCGCTCAAACCTGCGCGTTTATTCAGCAGGAGCTCAGCGAGCTGAACTGGGTCGGCTTTTATCTTCAGCGCGAAGCACAGGTGCTCTGCCTGGGCCCTTTCCAGGGCAAGCCTGCCTGCCACCCCATCCCGTTTAGCAAAGGGGTGTGTGGCGCAGCAGCACGCGAGCAAGCCACCCAAAGGGTCGACGATGTGCACGCCGTCGCAGACCACATCGCCTGCGATGCAAACTCGAACTCTGAACTGGTGGTTCCCATCGTGACCGATGGTTTTGTCTGGGGCGTGCTGGATATCGACAGCCCGCAACATGCGCGCTTTAGTCAAGAAGACCAAGCCGGCATCGAGGCGCTTGTTGCTACGTTCATGCGCCAGACAGACCTGCCCCACTTTCTTTGATTCAAGGCAGGGCAAGCCAGGCGCGCACGCACAAAAAAGCCTCGCTCATTGAGCGAGGCTTTTGAAATTTGGTAGGACCAGGCGGATTTGAACCGCCGACCTCCACGATGTCAACGTGGCGCTCTAACCAACTGAGCTATGGTCCT
>NZ_JAWJBT010000025.1:0-62339 GCF_046536035.1 Halomonas sp. SIMBA_159 | reverse complement strand
TGAGTCAGGCCACGAGTGTACGCCTACTCTAAAAGCAACGAACCCACCAAAATAGGTGGGTTCGTCAGCAGTCTGAAGCCCCTGCTATCGCAGGGGCTTTTTCATCATTAACCGATCAACGGCGACGGGTAAGGTAACCGGTTAACCGCGGTAGTAACCTGGAGCGACAAACGGCATCGAGGTGACGCTCATGGGGAGCTGCTTACCACGCACCAGTGCATAAACGGTGGTACCAGCGGCTTCCCATTCACGGCCAACATATCCCATCGCAATGGGCTTACCGACACTGGGACCAAAACCGCCAGAGGTGACTACGCCGATCTCGTTGCCCGCCTCATCGACCAGCAGACTGCCTTCCCGCACAGGGGCGCGCCCTTCTGCTACCAACCCCACACGCTTACGTGTGTGATCTTTAGCATCTACCTGATGCAGAATCACATCCGCACCTGGAAAGCCTGCAGCGCGTTCGCCACCATGGCGGCGCGACTTACCAATGGCCCAAATCAAGCTAGCTTCCACAGGCGTGGTCTGCATATCCATATCATGACCATATAGGCACAAGCCCGCTTCTAAGCGCAGTGAATCACGCGCGCCCAAGCCAATCGCCTCTACTTCAGGCTCCGCTAGCAGCGCTTCGGCAAGCGCCTGGGACTCGTCAGCCGCGACAGAGATTTCAAAGCCATCTTCGCCGGTATATCCGCTGCGACTGATCCACACGTCACATCCTGAGAGGGTGTAACGACCATGTTGCATAAACGTTAACTCACAGGCGGCTGGGCACAGGCGCTGCATCACATCGCGCGCTTGCGGCCCTTGAAGCGCCAGCAGACCGCGATCAAGCACATCGATTTGATGAGTATTGCCAAGGTTAGCCCGTAAATGGGCAATATCTTGGTCTTTGCATGCCGCGTTCACCACCAAATAGAAGTGATCACCCGCATTCACCACCATCAAATCATCGATAATACCGCCATCAGTGCTGGTAAAAAGGCCATAACGCTGCTGACCTTTTTGCAACCCCACCAAATCCGCTGGAATCAAGCTCTCCAGGGCGTTTGCAACGTCCTCGCCGGAGACCAGGATCTGCCCCATATGCGACACATCGAATAGCCCACACTGCTGACGGGTATGCTCGTGCTCTTTTTTAACACCCAGCGGGTACTGCACCGGCATGTCATACCCAGCAAAGGGCACCATTTTGGCCCCAAGCTGCGTATGGAGGGCATGAAGTGGCGTGTGGTTCAGATCAGTCATGGCATTTCCTCTGTCAAAAAAGAGAAACGGGAAGCCTTACTAGGCTTCCCGGCTCTATTACATCGTGCATTACCTGCTCATAGGCAGGGCTTATTTATCATGATCCAGGGCTTCACCCGGCAGCACGTCCTTACCTGCAAAATAATCCCGCGTGAGCTTAAAGACAACCGGCGACAACAGTGCCAAAGCAATAAGGTTGGGAATCGCCATCATCGCGTTGAAGGTGTCCGCCATCAGCCAGATAAAGCCCAGCTGCGCAATGGCACCCAGCGGAATCGCCAATACGAACAGCACGCGGTACAGCATAATAGAGCGCGTACCAAACAGGAACTGGCAGCACTTCTCACCATAGAACGACCAGCCAAGAATGGTAGTAAACGCGAAAATCGCCAGGGCAATCGCGACAATTTGATTACCAAAACCAGGCAACGCGGCATCAAAGGAGAGCGCGGTGAGCGAGGCACCGGCTTCGCCTTCCATCCATACGGTCGAAGTCAAAATGACCAATGCCGTAATCGTACATACGATAATGGTATCGATGAACGTGCCCAGCATGGCAATTAACCCTTGGCGAACCGGGTTTTTCGTTTGCGCAGCGGCGTGAGCAATCGGCGCACTGCCCAGACCCGCTTCGTTGGAGAAAATACCGCGCGCTACACCGAAACGAATTGCCGCCATCACCGCCGCACCGGCAAAGCCACCCGCTGCAGCGATGGGGTTAAAGGCGTAATAGAAAATCAGCCCAAAGGCTTCGCCAATCTGGCCGGCGTTAATGATCAGCACCAGCAGGCCTGCAATCACATAAGCAATGCCCATCACCGGCACCAGCTTCCCGGCCACTTTGGCGATGCGCTTGATGCCACCCAGAATAACCGCACCGGCCAGCACCATAATGATCACACCGGTCAGCCAGTGGGGAACGCCAAAGGTGGCGTCCATAGCGTCTGCTACGGAGTTGGACTGAACGGTATTACCAATCCCGAAGGCCGCCACCGCGCCAAAGAACGAGAAAAGCCCACCCAGCCACAGCCACTTTTTACCTAAGCCGTTTTTGATGTAAAACATCGGCCCGCCCACGTGGTAGCCCGTACTATCTGTTTCACGGTAGCGAACGGCCAAAACCGCCTCGGCAAATTTGGTCGCCATACCGACCAATGCGGTGATCCACATCCAGAACACAGCGCCCGGGCCACCCAGTGCAATGGCGGTGGCCACACCGGCAATATTACCGGTACCAATAGTGGCCGATAGCGCGGTCATCAGTGCATTGAACGGCGATATTTCACCATCATCGCTGGCTTTTTCAGCGGTTTTATCGGAAGGCTTGGCATCGCGCCCCTGCCACATTAGCTTGAAACCCATGCCGAGTTTGCGAATCGGCATCAGTTTCAAGCCAATTTGTAGGTAGATACCCACCCCCAGCAGCAGGATCAGCATTAACGGGCCCCACACGACGCCGTTAATGGCCCCTAAAAGGCTTGTCAACGTTTCCACAGAACTCTCCTTACCCAATCGATTAGTGCATTTGTTATGAAGGTTAGGTTGTTCATCCACCTAGAGATCTAGCAGATGAAATCACCAAGCGGTTCTACCATAGCGCTTCTTTAACGCTGGAAAAACGCATGATTGGTATGTTTTACACCATTTTCTTAGTGTTCTTCCATGCCGGCGTCGCCTCTGGGTAGAGAAAGCTGCTCTTTTTGCAACTTAGAACAGCGCCGGCATTTAGAAAAAACGCCTGATTTTGTCACTTTCGCGGGGCAATGAAGAAATTTGTTTCCAATGAGAAACACGGTACCATAGGCACCTTCACGCTCACTGCCGAACTGGCCACAGTCGCCAAGGCGAACGACAAGCGCTAGTATGCTCTCGTTCTGTCCACTGTTTTGATAAGGGAATCATTATGAGCAACCTTCCTGCCAATCTTCGTTACGCTGCCAGCCACGAATGGGTACTTGATCACCAAGACGGTACCGTGACCGTAGGTATTACCGATCACGCGCAAGAAGCGCTGGGCGACGTTGTATTTATTGAGCTTCCTGAAGTTGGCCAAGCCTTGAGCAAAGGCAAAGAGTTCGGTGTTATTGAGTCTGTTAAAGCCGCCTCTGACCTTTACTCCCCCGTTGATGGCGAAGTCATTGAAGTTAACGAAGCCCTCGAAGATGCCCCTGAAACGGTGAACGATGCGCCATATGAAGGTGGCTGGATCATGAAAGTCCGCGTTGCCGACCAAGCCTTTGAAGGCCTGTTAGACGCCGACGCTTATCAAGCAACGCTGAGCGCCGACGACTAAGACAAGTAGCCAAAACGCCTGCCTTTCTGGCAGGCGTTTTATGATCGCCTCTGCACGGTTTTCTCATCACGTCCGGAATCTCCCCATGCCTTTTGAATCACGCCGCTTGGCCGAACTGGCCGACCACGATGCTTTTATCAAACGTCATAACGGGCCCAGCCCCGACGATGTCGCCACCATGTTAAAAGCGCTCAATATGCAGCGCATGGAAGACCTGATTGAGCAAACCGTGCCTAGCGATATTCGCCTAGATCGCGAACTTGCCCTTGACGCCCCCCGCAGTGAAGCGGAAGCCCTTGAGTATTTAAGCCAGTTAGCGCGCCAAAACCGCGTTAGCAAAAGCTACATCGGCCAGGGCTACTACAACACCCACATGCCCGCGGTGATTCAACGCAATGTGTTGGAAAATCCCGGTTGGTACACCGCCTACACGCCGTACCAACCGGAAATTTCCCAGGGCCGTCTGGAAGGCTTGCTGAACTACCAGCAGGTGATTATGGATTTAACCGGCATGGAGCTTGCTAACGCCTCCCTGCTGGATGAAGCCACCGCCGCCGCTGAAGCCATGGCGCTGTGTAAGCGGGGCAATAAAAAGAGCAAATCGAACGCGTTCTTCGTCGCCGATGACCTCTTCCCGCAAACGCTGGACGTCGTTAAAACTCGTGCCGAGTTCTTTGGTTTCGAGCTGATCACCGGCCCTGCCGAAAGCCTTGCCGAACACGATGTGTTTGGCGCTCTGGTTCAGTACCCGTCTGCTAGCGGCAGCGTTAGCGACTTAGCCCCGATGCTAAAAGCGGCTCAAGAACGCGGCATTATGACCTGCGTGGCCACCGACCTGCTTAGCCTGGTACTGCTGAAGGAGCCGGGCGCGATGGGTGCGGATATTGTTGTAGGTAACTCTCAGCGCTTTGGCGTGCCCATGGGCTTTGGCGGCCCGCATGCGGCGTTTTTTGCTACTTCTGACAAGCTTAAGCGCTCCATCCCAGGTCGCATTATTGGCGTTTCCAAAGACAGCCGTGGCAAAACCGCGCTGCGCATGGCGATGCAGACCCGCGAGCAGCATATTCGCCGCGAAAAAGCGACGTCGAACATCTGCACCGCGCAGGCGCTACTAGCCAACATTGCGGGCTTTTACGCTACGTACCATGGCGCAGAAGGTCTGCGTAAAATCGCTGGCCGCGTTCACCGGCTGACCACCGTGCTTGCCACCGGCCTACAACAGGCAGGCGTTCAACTGGCTAACAGCAGCTGGTTTGATACGTTGCGTCTTACTCAGGTAGACGCGGGCAAGATTCATGGCCGCGCCATGACTCACGATATTAACCTGCACTACTTTGCCGATGGCGATGTGGGCATTAGCCTGGATGAGACAACCACCGCTCACGATGTTGCTGCCCTGTTCGACGTACTGCTGGGCGATGAGCACGGCTTAGCAGTGGCAGTACTGGATGAGCAAGTTGTGAGCGATAAGCTCAGCGGCATTCCAGCCGCCTATCAGCGCGAAAGTGATTTCCTCACCCACCCGACGTTTAAACGCTACCGCAGCGAAACTGAAATGCTGCGCTACTTAAAGCGTCTGGAAAATAAAGACCTTTCGCTGGCCCACGCCATGATCCCGCTGGGCTCGTGCACCATGAAGCTCAACGCCACCAGCGAGATGATTCCGGTGTCGTGGCCTGCGTTCTCCAACCTGCACCCGTTTGCACCGCGCGATCAGGTGGCGGGTTACCATCAAATGATTGATGAGCTGGCGGCGTTCTTAGTCGAAGTCACCGGCTATGACCATATTTCCATGCAACCTAACTCAGGTGCGCAAGGTGAATACGCAGGCCTTTTAGCGATTCGCCGCTATCAGGCAGCGCAAGGCGAAGCCCACCGCGATGTGTGCTTAATTCCAAGCTCTGCCCACGGCACTAACCCGGCTTCCGCCGCCATGCTGAGCATGGAAGTCGTGGTGGTTGAATGTGATGCCAACGGCAATATTGATTTGGAAGATTTGACGCACAAAGCTGAACAGCACAGCGAGCGCTTGTCAGCCGTCATGATCACCTACCCGTCCACTCACGGCGTATTTGAATCACACGTACGTAAGGTATGCGAGGTGGTTCATCAATACGGCGGCCAAGTGTACGTGGATGGTGCCAACATGAATGCCCAGGTAGGCCTCACCCGCCCAGGCGACTTTGGCGGCGATGTTTCCCACCTCAACCTGCACAAAACGTTCTGCATCCCCCACGGTGGCGGCGGCCCCGGCATGGGCCCGATTGGTGTTAAAGCACACCTTGCACCGTTTGTGTCTAACCACGTGGTCACTCCGATTAACGGCGTTAACCCCGAGAGCGGTGCGGTATCGGCGGCAGCCTTTGGCAGCGCTTCCATTCTGCCGATTTCGTGGGCGTACATTAAAATGATGGGGGCGCGTGGTCTTCGCGAAGCCACCGAGCTTGCCATTCTCAACGCCAACTACATTGCCAAGCGTTTAGAGGCGTCTTATCCGATTCTGTATCGCGGCCAAAACGGCACAGTGGCTCACGAATGTATTATCGACATTCGCCCGTTAAAGAGCGCGTCTGGCATTAGCGAAGAGGATATTGCCAAACGCTTGATGGACTACGGCTTCCACGCACCGACCATGTCGTTCCCGGTACCGGGCACATTAATGATCGAGCCTACGGAGTCCGAGTCGCTTTACGAAATTGATCGCTTCTGCGATGCCATGATTGCGATTCGTGAAGAGATCGCCCGGGTAGAGAGTGGTGAGTGGACGCTGGATAATAATCCGCTCGTGAATGCGCCGCACACCCAAGCTGACCTCATGGACAGCGACTGGCAGCGGCCTTATGACCGTCAGTTGGGCGCGTTCCCCACCGAGGCCGTCACGGCGTCGAAATACTGGCCTTCGGTGAACCGGGTCGATAACGTCTTTGGTGACCGGCAGTTGATCTGCTCATGCCCCAGCATTGACGAATATCGCCGGTAGTTTGAAAAGCTGGTTAAAAAAATAGAGTAAAAGGCAACGCCCCTGCTGCCCCGTTTATTCGGGTAGCGGGGGCGTTTTTTCTTGGATTCGCTGGTCGTGAAAACCGTTCAACAACTTTTCATAGCGTTTTGGTAGCACCGAGTCCCGTCGACGTAATAGATACAGCACTTCGTTAATCGCTTGTGGAAGCGCCAGCGCTTTCACCTGCCGCTGCCAAGGCGAAGTTTCCAGCACTAAGCGAGATACCACCGTAAAGCCCAACCCCCTGGCAACAGCATCCAGCACCATGCTCACTTCATTAGTGAACCCCTGGTGGCGAAAGTGCGTCATTGAACGAAACTCATCCGGATAGTTAGCGCGCAGCAGCGCGTTAGCGTGATTAATGCCATCGTAATAGTTGATAAAGCCGATCCCCATCAACTCTGACAACGTACTCCCCGCAAAATCGGCAGGCACGACTAAACAAAGAGGCTCTTTATGCCACACCGTACACGTCAGTTCGGGATGGTTCGCCTGCTCGGTCACGATACCAATATCGTAACGGCCTTCCAGCAGGTCGTTAACGATCTCGTGGTTAAACGCAAAGCTGTAATTCACCGTTAGGTTAGGGTGCATTTGCTGCTGGCCGAGGATATAGGGGTAAAACATCAGCCCCACACTGCCAGGCGAAGCAATACGGCACTCGCCACTATCGAGCGAATCATCGTCCAACCCATGGCGAAACTGCTCGTGCTCAGCAAACAGCTTTAACGCGTAGTCATAAGCGCGACGTCCTGACTCGGTCAGCGTAAAACTTCTCCCGTGGCGCTCTAACAGCGTTTTATCAAGATAGCTCTCCAACTTACGAATATGCTGGCTAACCCCAGGCTGCGTCATCTCTAAACGGCGCGCCGTTCGTGTGAAACTGCCGGTTTCCACTAACGTTATGAACGTTCGAAAATATTGGGCATTAAACATAGGGTGTAAGCAACATCCTCATTATCCATCATCGCCAGGCGCTCTTGTTACTCACCGCTGCGCGCTTACAAAGGCTCTAGCGTAGCACAAACGCTGATAAGACGGGCGCTTAGCAGCGGTGCTGAACAGCGCTAAGTGCCGTGCTAGTATGCAGTTTCGTTATCAATACTTTTAGGGACAGCCCAACTAATGACGCAGATGCCAGCGCCTCGTGCCACGATTTCCAGCATTATTTCTCCTGAAGGGAGTCTTGAGGTCCTCTCGCAGCATGAGGTTAATCGACTCAAGAGCACGTCCAAAAGTGGTTTGCACGATTTACTGCGCCGCTGCGCACTTGCCGTACTTAATTGCGGCAGCCCCACGGATGACAGCCTGGCCATTCTCGAAGCGTATAAAGACTTTGATATCGAAGTGCTGCAGCAAGATCGCGGGATACGCTTAAAACTGACTAACGCACCCGCAGAAGCGTTTGTGGATGGACGAATGATTCGCGGTATTCGCGAACACCTCTCGTCAATCATTCGTGACATTGTTTATGTTTATAACGAGATTCAGCACCACAAGCGTTTTGATCTCAGCACTGGCGAAGGCACCACCAACGCGGTATTTCATATTCTCCGCAAGGCGGGAACGCTGAAACCCGGCCGCGACCCCAGCTTAGTAGTGTGCTGGGGCGGGCACTCTATTTCCCGGGAAGAGTATGAGTACACCAAGGATGTGGGCTACCACCTGGGCCTGCGGGATTTAGATATTTGTACCGGCTGCGGGCCAGGCGCTATGAAAGGCCCCATGAAAGGGGCCAACGTGGCGCACGCTAAACAGCGCCGTAAAGACGGCCGTTACCTGGGCATCTCTGAGCCGGGCATTATTGCTGCCGAAGCGCCCAATCCCATCGTTAACGAACTCGTGGTGATGCCGGATATCGAAAAGCGTCTGGAAGCGTTTGTACGTTTAGGCCACGGTATTATTGTCTTCCCCGGTGGCGTAGGTACCGCAGAAGAGATTCTTTATCTGCTGGGTATTTTGCTGCACCCCAGTAACAAAGAGATCCCCTTCCCACTGGTGTTTACAGGTCCCGCCAACTCAGCGGCCTACTTCCAGAAAATTGATGAATTTTTGGTATACACCCTGGGTGAGGAGATCCGTCGCTACTACACCATTATTACCGGCGACCCGGTGGCTGTTGCTCGTAAAATGCGCGAAGGCATTGACCAAATTGCCGACTTCCGCCGCCAGCACCAAGACGCCTTCTACTACAACTGGCGCTTAACCATTGCCCGTGAGTTCCAAGCACCGTTCGAGCCCACCCACGAAGCGATGCGCGGCTTGGCACTTCACCGCCAGCAGCCTACTCACGAGCTAGCCGCTAACCTACGCCGCGCTTTTTCCGGCATTGTGGCGGGCAACGTCAAAGAGCCGGGCATCCGTGCTATTGAAGCCCATGGGCCCTTCGAGCTCACCGCTGAGCCGGAACTGATGCAGCGTTTAGACGCACTGCTCAGCTCCTTTGTCGCCCAAGGGCGCATGAAGCTGGACGGTCAGCCCTACACGCCCTGCTACGTGCTTAAATAACAGGTTAATAACCGCCAACGGCAGGCATCCTGTAGCGGTGCCTGCTAAAGAGAGTTTGCTGTGATCATTGCACTGCTTACCTTGGTTGTTGCAGGCATCGTTAAGGGGGCAATAGGCTCTGGAGTGCCTGTGGTCGTTGTGCCTGTATTGACCATGCTCTACGACGTTAAACTGGCCATTGCCGTGCTGGTAGCTCCCAACCTGTTCAGCAATGCACTTCAAGTATGGCAGTACCGCCAACACCTTCTGCCCTTACGCTTTCTCTTTAGCTTTGCAGTGGCCGGTGGCGCGGGCATTGTGCTTGGCACCTGGGGGTTGGTCGTTCTATCACCGACGCTGCTCTCGCTAGGCGTGGCAGGGGCCATTCTTCTGTATCTTGCCATTAAGCTGGTTAAGCGTAAGGCCACGCTGCCGTTTACCATTGCAGAGCGCATCGTGCTGCCTGTTGGGCTAGTCGCTGGTGTGCTTCAGGGCGCGGCAGGCATGTCCGCACCGGCCTCCGTCACATTCTTAAATGCCATGCAGCTTGAACGCCGCGTGTTTATTGGCTCCATCTCGGTATTTTTTGTGGCGATTACGCTGGTGCAAATTCCTGCCCTGCTAAACGCTGGCATACTGACAGGAGAACGCACGCTTTACAGCCTCGGGGCCCTGCTGGTCATACTGGCGGCGATGCCCCTTGGCGCAACGCTTGGCAAACGCTTACCCCATAGCTGGTTCGATAACCTCGTTATGTGTTTGCTGGCGAGCATTGCGCTTAAAATCATCGTGGATACGGTACTGGCATACCCCTAACAGATGCACCTTTCTGCAAAACCAAACGATAGCCGCTACACTAAAGGCCTCTATCTCCGCAATATTTAGCGTTGACGAGCTGATTTTCACCAAGGAAAGGAGCAACACATGGAAATAATCAATCAGTTACAGGACGGCCAAACCAAAGCTTTCGCGAAGCACTGTTTTGAGCGCTACTCCCCTGAAGAGCTCAACAGCGCAGCAGAAGGCTACCCTGATCAAGCCGAAATGGAGCACTGGGGCATCACTGCCGGGCAGTGGGAAGAAGCGGTTGCTGCCGCCCTTGCTGATCATAAAGCGCAAGGTTGACCTTCTCTTACTAACTTCTTGTTTTTAAAAAGCCGCGTGCTGAATGCAGCACGTGGCTTTATCAGCTATTCATTACTGGATAAGCGCGTCAGGTGAAAATCGACGCCACGCTGCCTTTTCCAGCTCAATAACAACGTATACCGACATGCTCATTATCAGTATCGCGCACCAGTGGAAAAAGGAGAGCCCCTCACTGGCGAAGATAAATTGCATGAACGGAAGGTAGGTGAAGCTAAACTGCAACACCATCACCACGGAAATCGCCAACCACACCGGCTTGCTGCCGAAGATACCCTGGAACGACAGCGTACTATTAAGCAAATAGCGGCTATTGATGAGGTAGGCCGCGCTGCCCGCTACCAACATGTTCACTGCCCCTGTACGCGCCAGCTCCACACTTCCGCCTTGCGCCACAAGCCCACTAAACATACCAAATACACAAACGAGCAGCAGGGTCGACACGAAGACAACGCGCCACAGTAAGAACATATCTAATAAGGGTGCCTTAGGGTCACGGGGTTTGCGCTGCATAAGATTTTTTTCTCGCGACTCAAAGGCAAGCGCCAGCCCTAGCGTAATCGCAACGACCATGTTCACCCATAGCGCCTGAAGCGGTGTAACGGGTAGCGTCGAGCCTGCCAACACGGCCAACATGATGGCTAACCCCTGAGCCCCGTTAGTGGGCAGAATAAAGGTGATCGTCTTACGGATGTTATCGTAGACTTTTCGACCTTCCTCAATCGCTCGCACAATGGTGGCAAAATTGTCGTCGGCCAATACCATCTCTGACGCATCTTTCGCCGCCTCAGTGCCTTGGATCCCCATCGCGACACCTACATCTGCACGCTTTAACGCCGGACCATCATTAACGCCATCGCCCGTCATTGAACAAACGCCGCCCCGAGCCTGCATGGCTTTTACCAAACGCAATTTATGTTCAGGCGACGCGCGGGCAAAGACATCAACCTCCAAAATAATCGCTTCCAGCTCGCTATCAGTCATGGCTTCCATTTCTCGCCCTGTTAGCGCTTTGTCCGTTTGCGAAAATCCCAACTGCTTAGCAATTGCCAGCGCCGTCGCGGCGTGGTCTCCAGTAATCATCACTGGGCGAATACCTGCTAACTGGCAACGCCTCACCGCTTCAATCGCCTCTTGGCGCGGCGGGTCTAACAGGCCAATAATGCCCAGTAAGCGCAGGCCGGTTTGCACGTGCTGATGGTCCAGCGGCTCTTGCCCTTCCATGGTTTTATCGGCAATCGCCAGTACCCGCAGGCCTTGTGATGAAAGTTCCTGAATGCGCGCCTCCCACACCGCTTGCTCTATCGGCTGCTCGCCCTCTTTAGTGGCCACCTGGGAACACATTTCAATAATGCGATCCGGTGCTCCCTTCACGAAGACCCTACGCGTCTCTCCCATCGCATGAAGCGTGGCCATATACTTATATTCTGAGTCAAAGGGGATAGCATCGATACGCGGATACTGTTGACGTATCGTTTGCGTCACAATACCCGCTTTTTCAGACGCGACCACCATCGCGCCTTCCGTGGGATCACCAAATACTTGATAGCGCTCCTCCACGCAATGTAGCTCGGCATCGTTGCATAGCGCACCGGCGTGTAAAAAATGCGTCAGTGCAGGCGTCTCCTTCAGTTCAACGGGCGTATTGAGCGCTCCTTGAGACAAAGAGACCCGGTGAAAGCCCCCTTCTGGCACAAAGCCAATGCCATCAATAGTAAACCGCTCATCGGCCAGCCATATCGCTTGCGCGGTCATTTCGTTACGGGTGAGCGTGCCGGTTTTGTCAGAAAAGATAGTGGAGATAGAGCCCAGAGTTTCAACCGCCGGCAAACGCCGAATAATGGCTTGGCGCTTCGCCATACGCTGTACGCCAAGAGCTAAGCCAATGGTCACAATAGCGGGCAAGCCTTCGGGGATGGCGGCCACCGCCAAGCCTACCGCGGCCATAAACATGTCACTGGCGGGCTGTTGATGTATCAACGTGCCCAATAACGCCGTTACGCCTGCTGCTGCGAGTATAAACACCGCTAGCACACGACCGGCTCGGTCTAACTGCTGCAGCAACGGTGTCTTGATTTTCTCAACGCTGCGCAGCAATTCTGAAATTTTACCAATTTCGGTGTGCGCCCCCGTCGCCACCACCAAGCCCCGCGCATTGCCCTGCACCACAATGGTACTGGCAAACGCCATACTGTTGCGCTCCGCTAAATCGGTATTCTCACCTACCAACGCGGCCTGCTTATCCACCGGCACTGACTCTCCCGTCAGTGCCGCTTCCTCTGTTCGCAAGCGCCGCACCTCTACCAGCCGCACATCGGCGGGTACCCGATCACCACTCTCGATCAATACAATATCGCCGGGCACTAATGCCTCTGCAGGAACCGTGGTGCGCTTACCATCACGCAATACATTCGCCTGAGGCGATAACATATGGCGAATACTATCCAGCGCCTGCTCTGCTTTACCTTCTTGAAAGAAACCAATCAGGGCGATAATAACTACCACGCCCACAATCGCGGCAGCATCAATCAGGTGCCCAAGTAGAAAGCTCGCCACCGCTGCCACTAACAGAATTAACATTAAGATATTGGCAAACTGCGCGCGCAGCCGCCGGTACCATGGCCGCCCCTGAGCGCGCTGAAGACGATTTTCTCCGTAACGTGCTAAACGCTCCTGAGCCTCTTGACTCGACAAGCCAACATGGGAAGACGACTGCTGGTGTAACGCCTCCTCTTCAGAAAGCGCGTGCCATTTCACACGTTTATCGGCTGCTGGGGATGCAGAATTCATTGCGTGACTCCTTATGACGCCAACTATCAGCATAGCCCACCATGCTGCAGCGCAGTAAACATCCTCGTAAAAGGATGATATACATCAACTAGAATCACGATAATTGAGGTTTGAAGCGGGAGCCCGGGCTTGCTGCGGGGTGAAGATATTTGATTTCTTCGCCATCATGACGAGCATAAAAAAACCCGCCGACGCGGGTTTTTGCACTGACGACGCTCAGGGTCTTTCCCATAGGGTATTGCCAGAAGGATCACCTAGCCGGAGCACTTCCATACTTAGCATCGCATCATCGGATATGGATGGATTCCCCCATGGCCCCGAACGATCCGGTGCTAGGCTCCACTCCAGCGTTTCGCCGGGCTCAATGCCCCCTGAAATGGTGTAATAGAACGTTTCATCGACCCAAGGAACCGAGCGCCCCGGGCTTTGTAAAATACCTCGGAAGTGCACCCGCGCCACCGGCTCACCGGTGTTGTTAGTGACACGTAGCTCGATAACCGGGGTAGCCCCCGAGGCGCCCTCTTCACTCAGCCGATATTGCGCATTTTCCACAACAAAGCGGCTCAGCATTTCTTGCGCGATGGGCTCTTCAAGTGCATTACTGTCTTTCGTTTTGTCCGACTGCTCCCCGGCAAGCGCCAAGACCTCTTGACCGCTGAGCCCGTGCAAACTCCGGCGAGCCTCAGTAGCGAGATCTTCTAGCTCATCATCACTAAGCTCGCTCATCTCAATCACCGTGAGACCCTCTTGAGAGCGGCGCATCAGTAATGCTTCCAGTGCATCATCAAAGCGCTCGACCTCGCTTGCATCCAGAGAAGCGCGAATCTCTTCAAGCGACCGATCAAAGTATCGAGGGTTAGAGCCGTCTATGGTGGGATCTGCATAAGCAACGCCCGCCATGGCTACTGCTATCGCTACTGCTAATACCCGTTTCATACACTCACCATCCTGTTGGTTGATATATCAACATAAGCTATATGAGGGTGCTTTGGAATATTTTGCAGTCATGACAACTTCCCCGCTGAGCCGCCCCAGCAGAAAGCACAGTGTTACTAGTACCAACTCATTATTTATCGAGAGAAGAGGCTGATGGGCATCGCTAACAGGTGCCAATGCAGACGCGCTGAGTGTTCAAGCGCATCAAGTTCTGGATGAATGTTCAACACAAACAAAAAACGCCGCTCGGGGTGACCCGTAAGCGGCGTTTTATAGATTTTGGTCGGAGTGACAGGATTCGAACCTGCGACCTTTGCAACCCCATTGCAACGCGCTACCAAGCTGCGCCACACTCCGATGTCTATTTGGCTTTTGCCTCAAGACGGTGCGTCAATAAAAACAACCACTTAAATGACTTTTAGCGCCAGAAGACCAAACACGTCACCAAATTATAATTACCAAAAAATTGGATCCATTGTGGATCCACGCCCCAAATTACCTCAAAAATGTGTTGTCTTGGATCCATAGTGGATTCATGGATCCACGCGTAAGCCCTTGATTTATGGTTAAAGATAAGAGGTCGCCTGATTTCAACGAAAAACAGCCACTTTGATCCCAAAATGGCTGTTGCAAGGGGCTAGATTACTTCCATAGAAAAAGGCGGCCTCCGCCGCCTTTATGTATGGAGGGTGACTTCTACATAGAGGCAGCAGATTGCTTCATGATGGTTTGAAAGCCTTGATGGAGACCTTTGATTTCAGCTTCAGTTAGAGCGGGGTCTTCATTGTTAGTAGAGGATCGCCACACCTGCAAAAGAACGCGCTCATTTTGAGTGGTGGGTTCGCCCAGAACATCAACAATGTCGTGGTAGGCGTCGCTCATGTATTCGCTCAGGGCCATACGCATCAAACGAGCGCGGTCGACATTCAGCGCGTCGGCCATCTTTTTGACTTTATCGAGAGGCAGCTTGGTTCTGCCCTTCTTGATCATGCTGATGACGTTTGCATTGGCATATCCAACGCGACCAGCGATGTCTTGATTGGTGAGATTTAGGTCCAGTTGCCGCTCTATGATCAGGTCGGTGACTTTTTTGGTTTCGGCCATGATGTCTCTCCTCGGATTGACATAAAAATGATTTTGAACCCTCTGATGACTCTATTCTTATAGTAAGCTGTTACTGAGTCAAGCAGTGGTTACTTACTTTTTGAAATTTATACTTTTTCCTGACAGCAGCCCCGTATGTGAAATAATAGACTATTATTATTTTTACCTTTAATAACAACATCTTACCTTTTGAAATATTTCTCTTGCCATGCTCACGCCGTGCGCTTACTATAAGCGCTTTCGTAAGCCACCGCTTACTTATCTAACTAATAGGTTGCATGGAGATTTAGACCTATGTCGAGCGCACACGAGACAATTGATCAGGATCGGTTTTGCGAAATGCTAGAGGAGGCTGTCGAGGTCGTCGACCTCTTGGATGGCGGTCAATTGCTCAAAATGCCCTCTGGAAAAGTGGCTCACTTTAGCCCCATGTCCGGCACTGGCAGTGTGTTCACCTTGTAAGTTCTGCAATCAAATATGAAATAGGACTGCGCTACTACGCCAGTCCTATTTTTTTTATCATCTTAATAAGTAAGTGATGACTTAAACCGGAGACTAACATGGCATTTAAAACGAAAGACACTAGCGGTAAGAAGAGCTACACGAACATTGGCGAGATGCGAAACGCCATCGAAGTGGTGGTGAAAATGCTCGCAAACAAGGGCATTAAAGTCACCCAGTCGGGCATTCAAGCGTATGTCGAATACGATGAAAAAACGCTTGAGGCAACTCGCGTCAACATCCCCTCTCTCAGCGAGAAATCTTCACCCGAGCTGGTCACCGCCATTAAGGGCTTCGTTGATCATGAGGTAGCTCACATCCTGTTTACCGACTCAAAGATTGTTGCCAGGGCGCACAAAGAGAAGATCGCCAATCTCCACAACATCGTCGAAGACACCTTCATCGAAGCGAAGATGAAAAAGGCCTTCGCTGGCTCGACAAGGAACATTGATAAAACGGTCGAGTTTGCCGTGAAACACTTCTTTCAGAAGGCGTTTGACAAATTCATTGGTGAGTTTCAGCGAGATGAAAATGCCTCTCAGGCGATGTTCTTCGTAAAGGCTCTGGCAACACCTGGCATCCGAGCTTTAGCCGGACAGGAAGCCGCTCAGAATTACATGGCTGATAAATGGGAGCTGATACCTGACGTTTACGACGCCCTTCTGCCGCTTTCCAAAAAGCTCCAGACCATCGAATCATCTTTTGAGGCGCTAAAGATGGCCAACTCCATCCGCGACATACTCGCCGATGTGGAGCGCGAGCAGCAGGAGAAGAGCAAAGAGCCTGAGCCGGAAGAAAGCGATGAAGAAGGTGAAGGTGAAGGTGAAGGTGAAGGTGAAGGTGAAGGTGGCGACGCTTCTTCTAGCAAAAGCAGCAGCGGCTCGCTAGATCGTCCTGGCGATGAAATTTTCGATACAGCCGAATCTACACCTGAAGAATCGGATGGCGATTCATCCGCCGCTTCAGATGATAACGGCGAAGGTGAGTCTGGCCACGGATCCAGCGACGGAAAAGGCGAAGGCGAAGGCGAATCAGACGAAGGCGAATCAGACGAAGGCGAAGAGTCTGATCGCAAGGGTGAAATGATCGATGAGCGTGGCAAAGAGGCTGCGGAAAAGGACGGCACATCGGCAGACAAGTCAGGCGATGCCCATTCCGACAAATCGACAGGTGATGAGCGAGATCGGGATATTGATTCAGAAGGCGGATCAAAGGGGGCGCTCAACGACGGTAACATCGCTGATCACCCTGAACTGGCAGAAGCTCTGGAGAAGATGACCACCTATGATGCTGCACTTGAAACGGCCATTGCAGAGGGGGCTATTGAGAGCCTAAAAGACAACTCGTATATGCCTTACTCCAACGAAAAAGACTTCATTGGCCCCTACACCATCAAGCCTGGGTCGACCATTGATAGCCGCTCAAAGGATCGTCAAGCAAAATTGCGAAGCAAAACTGGCGAGCAGATCGGTGTGATGTCAAAGGCTTTGGAGCGTCTGTTAATGGCCCGTAACCGCTCCATGTTTGTTCCTGGCTTCAGAAGCGGACGCCTGCACAGCTCCAGCCTTTATAAGCTGAATACCGGCGACACTCGCGTCTTCCGCCGCAAGGAAGAGGTGCGCACTAAGAACACGGCGGTCTTATTGCTTGTGGATTGCTCAGGCTCCATGAACCACCGAGACCGCATCGGAATAGCTTCTGAGGCCGCCTATGCACTTTGCTCGGCTCTGGATCGCGTGAATGTAAAAACGCAGGTAGTTGGCTTTACAACTCAAAGTGATGATCTTCCATCTGAGGCCCGTGAGGAATTGAGCAGAATTGTAGAAAAACATCCAGGCTTTAAGGGTGGGTTTGATCGCATCGAGCCTTTGATGATGCCCATCTATAAAACCTTCGATGAGCGGCTGACGCCTGCCTGTGAGCAGCGTATCGCAGCCATCCCCCTCCTTGAGCTTCGGAATAATGCCGATGGTGAGTGCGTTGAGATTGCCGCGAACATGCTCAGAGCTAGAACCGAAGAGCGCAAGATTTTGGTTGTTCTGTCAGATGGCGAGCCTGCGATGCAAAGCGTCTCGACAAGGGGCGGCTACGGAAGTAAACGCGCCGAGGAACACTTGGCGCATGTTGTGCAAAGCACTGAAAAAGACGGTATCGAAGTGCTAGGGATCGGAATTGAAACCCATCAAGTTGAAGCCTTCTATCCCAAAAATATCGTCCTCGATGATGTCAAAGAGCTGCCAAGCAAAATCGTCTCTGAGCTTTCCGCCATGCTACTTCGCTAAAAAATCCGTCATGCAGCGTTCCAATACCAACACTGCATGACGTATGATTCACTTGTGACAGTAAGTCAAAACTTACTTACCTAACTTTGGAGTTACCCATGACCACTAGCACCGCTACCACCACCGCTCTTCCTTACGCTACTCACGCAGAAGACGGCAAGATCATTTGTCAGCTTGATGGCCAAGCCGTTCACGTCATTCAGACCTACCTGACCAAAAACCACCCGTCTGTGAGCCTGGATGCCTATCGTGATCGCTTTCCTGACGCGCCGCTTTTATCCGAGGCTGCCAAGAAGGCCCTGAAGAAAAAGCGTGAAGAGGCTGAGTCCATCAAGACTCACATGGCTGGCGTAAGCGCCGTCGCAGAAACTAAGGTGGTCTCGCTTCGTAAGAAAGCCCCTGATTATGGCATCCGCACCGCTGACGTATTAAAGCTGATTCCTAATGTAAAAGGTGTTCCGGCCTCCACCTCCATTCCGGTTTCTGTTTTTGAGACTCACGAACATCAGGAAATGGTGCCAGAGACAGACGGTGATTATATCTGGAACCCTGAAGTGCTTCGCGACTGCATCGCCGCAATGGATTACAACATTCCTGCTTATTTCTGGGGTCACGCAGGCACCGGCAAGTCGACCACCTGGGAGCAATACGCGGCTTACACCAACCGCCCCTTCATCCGTATCCAGCACACGGCCAACACCGAAGAGTCTCATATCGTTGGTCAAATGCTTGCTAACGAGAACGGCACCTACTTTGAACCTGGGCCACTTGCGCTCGCTATGCGCTACGGCTGGGTGTATCTGGCTGACGAATACGACTTTGCATTCCCTCAAGTGCTGGGCGTCTACCAGCCCGTGCTAGAAGGCAAAGCGTTGATTATCAAAGAGGCCCCTCAAGAGTGGCGTCGCGTCGACCCACACCCGCAATTCCGCTTTGTAGGCACTGGCAACACGAACGGATCTGGAGACGAAACCGGTCTGTATCAGGGCACCAATCTTCAGAACGCGGCCAACTACTCTCGCTTCGGTATCGTCACGAAGGTGGAGTATATGGACCAGGAAGATGAGGCTCAAATGATTGAGGCGAAAGCGAAGATTCACGCTGACAAAGCGAAAGAGCTGGTCAAGTTTGCCACCCGTGTCCGTGAGTCCTACGACCGTGGAGAGATCACCAACACCATTGGCCCGCGTGAGCTGCTTTTCGCTGCCAAGTTAGGTGCACTGTTCGGTGGCGATTTCAAAGCGGGCCTTAATCGCGCCTTTATCAACAAGATGCCCTCCTCGTCGGCGTTGGCGGTTCGTGAAGTCTGCGACCGAATTTTCGCTTAAATCATAAGTAATAGGTGACTTACAAATGCTCGGTTGCATCAACAGTGCTGTGGTTTTCTCGCCTGAATCGAGCGCTTGTCGTGACTGCCCTTACTTTGAGGGCTGTCATAAAAACGCACTGGCGCTGACACAGCAAAAACGTCCAAACGCCAGTGCGGCTTTCTTATCCGTCAATTACTCAACCAACGCCTCAGATGTCGAAGACATTCTCGACATTCGCCTATCTTCCGGCAGCGAGCGCGTTAAAAACCAAGCCCTCTTGCTCAATCGCAAGGGCTTCTCTTTTTCAAAAGCCAGAGCGCTGATCAAAGCCGGAAAGAACCCCCTCAATGGCTTCCGCACACAGCGCGCCTTCATCACGATTTTCGACCACCTGCTTAGCGAGGGGAAAGTCAGAAAAAGTGACCTCGTTAAGCACGTTATTGCCGTTCATCAGTGCAGCGCCTCCACCGCATCCAGCTTAGTGTCCGATGCTCTCGGGCTGGGCGAGTTGATGAAGGTCGTGACGACCACTCGATTTACCGCTGAAATCAGCATTAAGGACGACAAATGACCATTTTGTTTGCCAGAAGTCACTTCAGCATTGGCGAATCAACACTCACGCCAAAAGCTATCGCAGCAAAAGCAAAAGCTATGGGTCACAACGCCGCGTGCCTCATTGACACGATGAACATCAGCGGAATGATTGCCTTCTCTAAGGCAGCCAAAGAGGCAGGCATTAAGCCCATCGTCGGAGTCAGAGTGCGTATAGTGCCTGACCCGCTGCATCGTAAGCCTAAAAAGGGCGACACTCATGCCGACAAGCCAAACCCTGAAAGCTATCACGACCTGATCATCAAAAATGACGATGGCTTGCAAGATGTGTTTGAGCTGCTATCCAGAGCCTACAGTCGTGACTACTTTTACTACCGCGCTCGCGTGGGTTTCGCTGATCTGAACGATATGATCGCGAAGGGCAATCTCATAGCGCTCAATAGCGACGCTTACAGCGTTTGCCACTCGACAGACTATGCAGATGCTATCCAGAAGATTCCCAGCGCTCAGAACGCAAATTTGAGCGTTCTAGCGATACAACCAATCCACACTCCTTACTACGATCAGCACAATAAGCGCGTCCTGGCGTTAGCTGAGAAAACGGGGCAGCGTGTCATTGCTTATTTGCCCTGTTATTACGAAGAAGGTGAGGCTGACACCAAAGACGTTTACCGCGTCATCACGGAAAACAGCCAGGTCGACAGTCCGTTTACCCGCATACCCTACACACGAGACCAGCACCCTCAATCAGCACCCTCTCTGGTTGAAGCACTCAAGGGCTTTGCAAAGCGAACGGGCTGCAAAGTCAGTAGCGCGATGATCCGCGACCACGACTGGCTCTGCGATCAGGTCACCTACGAGTGGCATAAGCTGCCTATTTCGCTGCCTGAGCTTGCCGAAGATGAGAACGCCGAACTGGTCAACTTGTGCAAGGTCGGCTGGCGTGAGCGATTCTCGGCTCCCGTAATGGGCCATCAGCCAACCGGCGCTGAAGTGGCGGTCTATCGAGACCGATTTAAATTTGAACTCTCAACGCTCAAAAGCATGGGGTTTGCTGGCTACTTCTTGCTAGTCAGCCAGATAACTCGTTGGTCTAAGCTAAACGGCATTGGAGTTGGGCCTGGACGCGGATCAGTCGGTGGCTCTTTGGTGGCCTACCTGATCGGAATCACTGACGTTGACCCGATTCGCTTCGGCCTAATTTTTGAGCGCTTCATCAACCCCGAACGTTTGGATTTGCCCGACGCCGACTTGGACTTTATGTCCTCTCGCCGTGAAGAAGTGATTAGCTACCTACGACAAACGTTTGGCGAGGATCGTGTGGCGGGCATCAGCAACTACGGTCAGCTTGGTGCCGCCTCTGCGCTTCGTGACGTTGGCCGCGTTCACGGCCTATCAAGCGTGGACATTTCGGTCTCGAAGCGTATACCGGCAGACACCACCCTGGAAGTCGCACAGGAAACCGTTGCCGAGATCGATGCGTTCTCTAAGACGCACCCAGACCTTTTCAATCACAGCCTTCGGCTTCAAGGAAAAATGCGCTCTTTCGGTAAGCACGCGGCGGGCATCATCGTGGGCGGCCGACCTTTGCGTCAGATGGCGGTGGTGGAGTCGAGAGGTGATGAGCCGGTCGTCAACTGGGACAAGCGCGTCTGTGAAGACATGGGAATGGTCAAGCTGGATATATTGGGTCTATCGAACCTGGATGTTATTCAGCAGACCGTAGAGCGTATCAAGACGCGGCACGGTATCGAGGTGGATCTGCTCAAAGAGCCTCTTGATCAGCCTGATGTTCTGGAGGCATTCACCCTCGGAAAAACCACCGCTATTTTCCAGTTTGAGTCATCTGGCATGAAGGGGCTGCTCACCAGCTTAGCCTATGCCGGAACGCTGACCTTTGAACAGCTTGTCGCGGCAACTGCGTTATATCGCCCAGGCCCAATGGAATCCGGCATGTTGGAGTCCTATGTGGCAATCACGAAAGGCTTCGAGTCACCGGACTACCCTCACCCGAACCTTATCCCCGTGCTGGAAGAGACCAAAGGCGTTTTTGTTTACCAAGAGCAGGTGATGCAGTCGGCTCAGGTGCTTGCTGGTTTCACGATGGCTCAAGCGGACGGCCTGCGTAAAGCGATGGGTAAGAAAGACGCAGATATGATGAGCAAGGTGCGTGAGGCTTGGGTGAAAGGCTGCGAGTCTCACTCCGGCATGAGTGCGCCTGACGCTGAAAGTCTGTTCGATAAAATCGAAAAGTTCGCGGGTTACGGGTTTAATAAATCACACAGTTGCGCCTACACCCTTCTTTCCTACTGGACGATGCTGCTCAAGGTGCGCTACCCCGCCGAGTTCTTCGCTTCGTGTATGTCGATCATGGACAGCGACCGCATCCCTGCCTTAGTGGGTGATGCAGCCAAGCACAACATCAAGATTGGCCCGCCCGACATCAACGCCTCGACCGCTCGCTACGAAATCAAACGGGATCCCGTCACCGGTCACGATATGCTGGTGGCACCGTTCAATTGCGTGGCCAACATCAGTGATAAGGGCGCAGCCTCCATCGTCGAGGGGCGAGAAAAGGCCGGCGGTTTCTTCACGGATCGAACTCAGTTTGAATTGTCGGTCAACAGGAGAGTCGTCAACAAGCGTGTTATTGACCATTTGGAGCGCGTAGGAGCGTTTGCATCCATCACCTCTGGCACCCCCCCTGCAACGGATAAATCGCGCTTAAAAGATCAGCTTACGCTCATGCCTGGGGTCATTCAGAAGGTGGCCACCATTGATCGCGATATGATCGTGGACAAGGGGACTCATGCGCGGCTGCTGTCTATCGTGAACGACTACTCCACCGTCTTTGATGACCGCTGGGTGTCGGTGCCTCGCATCGGCAAAAAGTCGAAAATCATGGTGGTGTTCGATGCACCCTCTTGGTCAGACGAAAACGAAGGTCGACTGGTATCTGGCAAGCCCTACACGTCTTGGAACGAGGCTATCAAGGCGGCTGGCCTGACCCACGAAAACTTCTACTACACCACTCTGATGAAGTTCGTGAAGCCTAAATCTGACGAGGAAGGCGGTGTAGACGGCTTCAGCAACGAGGAGATTAGCGTCTGCGGTGAGTTCTTGGATCGTGAGGTCGCAGAGCTAGACCCTCCGGTGATTTTGACAATGGGGTCTCTCGCGACACGCCATTTCAGCGATGATCAGAAGAAGAAGCCAGGTGAAATGATCGGCAAGAGCAGCTACAACGCCGCTGCTGACCGGACAGTAGTCTATGGCTTCAGCCAGGGTCGCATCTACTTCAACCCAGAACTGGGGGCTGAGCTGGTCAAATGCCTGAGTAAAGCGATTGAGGCAGCGGGTATTTAGTTCGCCAGTATTAAGGGAGGCGAATCAAGTCTCCCAAATAAATTACCGCTTCATCTTAATTATCAATCGCTGTTACTGTTAGGCTTTCTTCAGATGGCAAGGAGGTATGATGCGACATTTGGTGGCTGCAATTTTCCTCTGGTCCCTGTCGAATGCTGCCTGCGCCCAAGGAGAGGTTACCCCACAAGGCGACATGGCCATTCTAAGACTTTATCAAGCCAGCATCAGTTGTGCTGTAATCCAAGAGGTCAATCCAGAAGCAGTAGGCATTGAGTCGAGCAACTATTTTAGCGACGCCGTTAGTCTTTACGCCCTCTACCACAGCATGTCTGAGAGCGAGTCGGAACTTCATCAAGAAGGTTGGATGGAGGTCGGGACTGGAGAGACTGCCATCAAGGCGCAAGGTCTTCGGTCTAGCGCAATGGCTAACGATTATCTGAGGCCATTTCTGCAAAGAGCCGACGTAAGCAACTGTAATGAAATTAGATTTTCTGCAAACGACGTCCTCTCGCATTACGGACTAAGATTGCCATAGATTTTTCTGCCGTTTATTTTTAGCCTGATCGTGTATCGTGTGGTCAGCTTTTACAGCAACATTGTCATGGACGACCGTCATGCCAAATATGTCTACTAATTTCGTCAAAGCCTACGAGCGTTTTGTGCTGGTCGCTAAAGTCCTTTTTGACGGGCTAGACCGAGTGGGTGTAACAATTTTGGCGCTCAGTATCATAGGCGGATTACTCGCCCCAAAAACCAGTGCAATGACTACCGATAGCGCTTTCACAGGAGCTTTTATCGGGTTTGCTCTCATGATGGTGGGCGGCTACGCGAAAGATAGGGCGGATGCTACACTTAAAACGATCAGAGAAGTATTGCGTGCCGAAGATGAAACTGGAGAACAGCCATGACTTCCGAAAATTGGATTATGATCTCGCCAGCGCTGGTCTTGATTGTAATCGCTATAGTCCTGATTCCCTTTGTAAACCGTGCAAATGCCAAGTTTTCTCGAATGGCTCACGACGTGCGTCAAGCTAAGTCACGCCCGGAAAAAGACACCAGTTTCGCTCATAACCTATCGAAGCTAGAAGCTCAAACCAATCGACTAACAGGTGCAATTGAGGCTTTGTCTCGAAAATTTGAAGAAGCCGGTGCAAAAGATACTGCGACAAGGCCTTTTAAGCGAAGATTTGCCAAAAATAAAGATGTCGCGAGTCGATCTCTCGACCTAACTGATCATTTATTTAGCGCTACTACCTCTCCTGCGGCTTCACTGGCAGAATTAGAAAGTCTCTTAGATTCACAGCGAGACAAGCCAGCGGTTTTCGTTAAACCCATCATTCCTAATTTTGGGAAAGAGTCAAATTAGGACTTGATCCAAACCTTAGCCCGCTCATGCGGGCTTTTTTGTGCCTGTCTTGCTGACCAAGAAGTTTTGCTACTCGAACCAATAAGTAATAGCTTACTATAAATAGTCGCAAATATGAGCTTGGAATCAGCTTATGCAAATTACTTATCTAGGATTTTGTGCATTGGGCGGATTGACCAACCCCAACCTGTTTACACGCAACGTGTATCTGGGAGGTCACTACATGCACACGACCTATTGGATGAGAGATTAGGGAGTAAAGATAGCGGAATATGCGAGACGGGATGCTATAGAGATCGATACTGAAGGCGTCCACTGCCGAGCAGAATCCAAGATAACCAATTGAATGTAATGGAAAAGTTGCTAGCAGAGCTACAGCGCACCGCTCAAAGCTGACATATCATTAACACGTAGCACAACACACAGAGAGACCTATCATGCTAGACGTCTTGAAATACATGGTAATTACCGCAGCGGGCATGGCCGTTATCGAAGCTCACGCGGTCGACACGCCCTTCTCAACCCCGAAGGATTATGCCGACTTCAACGTGTCGATCACCAAGACCGTATTGCAAGCCCCTGAATGCGCCCGCGCTTCTCAGGCGGTTATGAGCACAATGCCCTCAGAATGGAACGGGCTTTCTTCCATCGCCAACAGCTACGAAACCATCGGTGAATTGCCGGTGCTATCCAGCGAGATTGCCGAGATTCGCGATCTATCGATCCACCTCGAAAATCCTGACCTTTTGACAGCTCGATGCGCCTTTTTGATGGGGCAAGCCTACGGCAGCGCTGCGGGGTATTTTTTCTTCTCTGAAATGTAAGTAACTGGTGACTTACTAAAAGCGCAAGTATAAGATTGCGGTGTCTGATCTCGGTCAGACCCGCTCTTTAACAAGGAAATCACCATGACCAAAGAGGTTCAGAACCTTATTGACCCCAAGCAGCTCAAGGAGGATGTGTCATTCAACTCCACCGACCTTGACGCGATGTGGTCAACTCAAGCGGGGTTATACGTCCGCTACGGTGTTATCTCTGCGCGAGCCGATCACCAAGCGGCAGCGTTCAAGAACCGTCTCAGCATCATTGAGGCTGAACTTGGAAAGGCGGCCCGTGAAGAGCTTCCGAAAACCGGAGTTAAGGTGACGGAAGGGACAGTGAAGGAGTTCGTGGCCAGTCATCCACGGATGCTGAAGGCTCACGACGACTTCAACAAGGCGACTCTAATCTCGAACCTAGCGAAAACAGCGCTGGAAGCGCTACGCCAGCGACGAGATATGATCGTTCAAGCCTCCAAGCATCATCTGGAGCAAATGGTGATGAAAGATAGCTTCAAGGGCGGCTCTTCAGCTCGGGACGAGGCTCGCGCTCAACTGGCCGAGTCCATTCGCAACCGTGAAGAGCGTCTTTCGCACTAAATAGTAACTAATCGCTTACTTCCCTTTAACGCAAGCGATAGAATATCTACTCCGCTTGAGCGGATAGACGAAAAACTAAAAAACCACACTGAAACGAGGCTTTACCATGTCAGGATCATTAGCTGCTCTTAAATCCCGTCTGAACAACCGCAAAGCTGAAGCGGCTGCGAAGAAAGCGCAATACATTCGCCCTCACAAGTTCGCCCCAGGCAAAAACCGCGTTCGCATTCTTCCTGGCTGGAACGCTGCATCACCCGACGTCTTCTATCACGACTACGGTATGCACTACGTGAAAGATCGCGAGAACAAGACAGCGGCGGTCTATGTTTGCACCGACAAGACCTACGGTAAGGATTGTCCTGTCTGCTCCGCTGTTTATGAGGGCATCCGCTTAGCGAAAGATACTGGCAACACTTCGATGGAGAAGTTGATCAGTCAAGCTCGCGCCACCCCACGTGTCCTGGTCAATGCGCTGATTCGCGAAAGCGATGAGCCTAATAAGCCGGTCATCCTTGAGCTACCTTCTGGTGTTTTTGATCAGATGGTTGACCAGATGATGACGTTTGCTGATGACGGCGTAGATGTGCTGTCCGTCACAGAAGGTCACGACTTTATCGTCACCAAGTCTGGCTCCGGTCTGGATACGGAATACTCCGTTTCTCTGGCACCCAAGCCGACCGCTGTGACATACGACGTCTCTTTGGTGGTCGACTTGGCAGCTTATTGCTCTCAAGAGTCTGAGCAAGGCTTGCTGAAGGCAGTGAACGCCACCACTGCGGTCACAGGCTTACCCGCTCCTAAGTCGATGGCGTTGGCTGCTCCGGCTCGCACTGGCACTCACGGTGGTAGCGAGGCAGGTGCATTCATCACTCCGCCCGCAACTGCTACGGTCGCTGTGAGCGCCCCCGCTGCTGCGGTAGGTGCTGCCGCCGTTCTAAGCGCTGCCGCTTCTGCTGCGGATGAAGCTGAAAAAGAGCTGGCCGCGCTGGAAGGTGAGCTGATGGAAGAAGCGCCCTGGGAAGCTGATGAGGTGGTTGTCGAGCCTACACCGGCTCCGGCAGCAAGCGCTGCACCCTCTGTTGATCTTGCTGAAGAGATTAACGCCTCTGACGATGACCTCGACTCCATTCTGGACGGACTGGACGACCTCTAAGCAATCGCAAACAGGGAGCCGCAAGGCTCCCTTCTCAGTTGGAGCGACAAATATGCGATATGCCTTTTTCGACAGCCACGCCATAGGTTACGCCGCTCAGGACGGCATGAAACTAACCGTAAACGACCGAGAGGTGCAGGCCATCTTCGGATCGATCAAAAGCGTTCGTCGTTACGTTAATGAGCTGAAAGCTCGCCCCATCATGCTTTGGGACGGAAAAGCCAAGTGGCGCTACGACTTGTTCCCTGACTACAAGGCCAAGCGAGGTAAAGAGCCTGATCCCCGCGTGCAGCACATGCGCGCCTGCTTTCGTGATCAACGCGAAGACATCAAGCGCGGTCTGGGCCTGCTGGGAGTCCCTTCTCTCTATGCCGAAGACTTTGAGGCGGATGATTTAGCTGGGCATCTAGTTCAAACCTACACCGCTCAAGGCAAGCAGGTCTTCATGATCACGGGTGACCACGACTGGAAGCAGCTCATTAGTGACAAGGCCACCTGGGTAAATCACAAGGACGGACGGATGGTTCATGCCGGCACGTTTGCAGAGAACACCGGTTATCTGACCCCCACCGCTTTCGTTCAGGGCAAAGCGCTGTTCGGCGATAACTCCGACGAGATCCCAGGCGTAGGGCGAATCGGCGAGAAGTCTGCCCCGGAAATTCTTGCTCAGTATGGCGACGTGAAGACCTTTATCCAGCGCATTCGCGATGACGTGGCGGCAGGACGGAAAGTCCCTAAAGCCTATCGCGACTTTGCAATGGGCGAAAAATCACCGAAAGAGCCTGCGATGACTCGCATCCAGGTGTTTAAGCGAAACGTCAAGCTGATGAATTTGCTGTCTGGCCCCAAACCAACCGGCGTTCAGGTGCTTTATCGAGACGCTATGGATTTGGATGGCTTTCGCGACTTTTGTCGTGAATTTGCCTTCAACTCAATTCTCAACGACTTCGATGCCTTCGTAGAACCCTTTATTGACCACTGCGTAACCACTAATACCAAGAGAGAAACAGCATGAGCAAGCCAAGCGATTTAGCCAAAGAAATCATGAGCGCCATCGGTGCAAACGACGAAGTGTCCACCGTAAAAATCTGGTTGGATACCGGCTTTCCTCCTCTGAACCGCATTGTTAGTGGCCGTTACTACGGTGGCGGTATGCCCTCTGGTCGAGTGATCGAGCTGTCAGGGCCAGAATCATCGGGTAAGACGGCCATTGCCAACGAGATCATGAAGTCGGCTCAGCGCATGGAAGGTATCGCCGCCTTCTTTGATCATGAGCGTAGCTTTGATACCGACCTGGCTGAACGAGGTGGTCTTGATGTAACGCCAGGTCGCTTCGTCTTCAAGCGCGGTAAGACCTACGAACAGACCGTCGTCGAGACGATCAAGCTGCTGCGTGTGGTGCGTGAGAAGAAGCTGATCCCTAAAGAAGCGCCGATTGCGATTGTGTGGGACTCGCTGGCGTCGATGGTGCCACAGCAGATCGCCGAGAAGTCAGCCGACGCGCTCAATATGAACGACAACACTGCTTTGGCACGGGCAACGTCCGCTTCGTTCAAGTTGATTGCTCAGGCGTGCGACGATTACAACGCCATTCTGGTCGTGCTGAACCAAACGCGCACGAAGATCGGAGTGATGTTTGGTGACCCTACAACGACCCCTGGCGGTGACGCAGTGAAGTTCTACTGCTCGGTGCGCATTCGTCTCGGCAAGACGATGATTAAAAAGTCGGCCAGTGATAGCACCAAAATTGGACAGCAGATTGGTGCCGAGTGCATCAAGAACAAGGTCTCGGTGCCGTTCCGCAAGTGCAAGTGGAATTTCATGTTTAACGAAGATGGCACTGGCAGTTTCGACATCGAAGGGTCGCTGGTCGAATATCTCTGTGAGCATGAAATTGTCGAGCCAGGGGGCAAGACGTCCGCTTACTGCTATTGGGAGGGCGAGAAGATCACCAAAAAGAAGTTGGCCAACCTTATCCGCACCGATGAAACCGTCGCTGAAAAGGTTAAGGCGCTGCTGACGAAGGCGGATCCTGACGATCTGAAGGATCCGGTAGACGCCGCAGAAGAAGCCTAATTTTTCTGCTGGCTGCCTTGTTGGTAGTCGTCCTATAGTCATGGCCGTGATCAAAGGAGATTGGCGGCCATGACTGTGAAATTGAAACGCGCTCGCTGGGTAAAGCGGACAGATGCCGGGCGGTTCACCATCGAAACCGTTGCGGAAAAGAAACGCGAAGTGCTGTTGTGCGATACCTGCGGGATCAATGACCAGTGTCCAGTGAGGTTGATGATGGAAAAGGCAGAATCCTTTGTCACCCTCTCTGTTCGTAATTGCGAAAAATACATCCCCTCTATTGGCTTCATGCCGCCGATGATTGGTCTGGAGCGTCAGTTCAACACGCTGCGTGTCGGTAAGGGTTGGTTTGAGCGTCTGCGCCCAAGCGACAAGATAGCGTTGGTAAATACAAAGACTGAAGAGATCGAGGGGTATGCGGAGGTAACGCACGTATATCACGGCAATTACAACGACATGCTGGAGTGTCATGCAGTCTACAACCACGTAGCTTGCAAACGAGCGCCTGGACAGTCCGCTCAAAGCTATGTCGGTGAAGTGCTGCGGAAGGCACACGGTCATTTTCTCAGCGAGAACTCCACGCTAACCGCGATTTACATGCGGAGACTGGAAAATGGCTTACGAATTAGGTCCAAAGAAGAAGTTGGAGCTGGTCAAGAAGGGTAAGCGTCTTTACGGTGCCATCGTCTCGTTGGATTCTGGCGAGAAAGTCTACATGGCTTACCGAAAACACAACGAGATTTATCGCTCTGGCGAAATGCGTCTCGGGGATGCCATCAAGAAGGGCGTAGCGGCCTGGGCAATGGACGACGAGACCCTCCAAATCATGCGCGCTCACGGCATCAAAGTCGTGGGCGTTTTTGTTCGTGATACCGGCGACCGCTACGTTACTAGCATCGACAACTACTTCGACAAAACCAAGATCAAGATTCTTAACTATGCATCTCGGGGAGGTGCCTTGCAGCGATACTTGCCATTAAAGTATTTTGTCCTCCGAAAATCAAAGAAGACAAAGCTAGATTAACCAATGGGGATAGCTAGGGATGGATGAGGTAGTTACAAAGGGACTGCGGTCAGGAATGACATTTATGTGGGTGATGATGAGCGTGATGATGATTATCGCGGTCCCTATCTTTTTTGGCACACCCATATACTTTTTCTACTGTCTTATTGAATACAACTTTACACCCTTGGAGCTTGATAGGTGGTTTTTAGCCAAGTTCTTTTCTAACTACTGGGATGTTCTAAAGACTTTCGCTTGGTCCATTGCGGCTTTCTGCGGGCTGATTCAACTACTCATACTTATCACTCCTGTAAGGATGCTCAAAATTGCAGCTTATCTGGAGGGAATTAACCCGCCAAGCAATGTTGAAACAGGCAAGGTTTGGGTGCGTGGTCATTACAGAAAAAAATAACCGTTAAGTGGAAGTTATAACTCACCAATAGCGATTGCTTTATCTTTCGTAGTGCATTTAATCAAAGCAAATAGTAAGTAACAAATGACTTATTAAGGAACCTCTATGCGTTACGGCATCATTTCAGACACTCATTACCACTCTTGGTCAGCCTTTTCTAAGCAAGAGGAGCATATCAACAGTCGTCTCGCCATTCTCATCGCAGAAACACGAAAGGCCGCTATCCACATGAAGGATGCTGGCTGCTCTGCTCTCTTCCACACGGGCGATCTGTTTCATGTTCGGGGTCGCGTTTCCCCGTCAGTGTTAAACCCCGTCGTCGACCTCTACAACGAAATCGTCAACGACATCGGCCTTCCAGTCTTTCTGCTGGCGGGCAATCACGACCTTGAATTCGAGGACTCCAACCGTATCGGCAATAGCGGCGAGTCTCTTCGTCACACTGGCGTTCGCGTAGTGTCAGAAGCGCCCTACTTCGACCGTGATCATCGCGTGTTGATGATCCCCTGGCACGCCAAACAAAAAGAGCTGCTGAGCGTCATCGCCAATGAGCTTCTAGGCGGTATCGATCCGCACGATGTCACGCTCATGATTCACGCCCCGATCAACGAGATCATTCCTGGCCTACCAGATCACGGCATCGATCCCGATTTTCTGGCGGATTTTGGTTTCAAAAACGTCTTTTCTGGCCATTACCACAATTTTAAGCGTGTTCGACCTAGCGTCTTCTCAGTGGGCGCTCTAACGCACCAAAACTGGGGTGATGTGAACAGCAAGGCCGGTTACCTGATTGTCTCTGAAAGAGGCACTGCTAGCGATGTGCAGCACTTCGAGACCGACGCGCCCAAGTTCGTCAATATCGAGGAGGTCGACGAGGACTCTCTGGAGGTGGTGGCGGGTAACTACGTGCGCGCCCGCATCGAGATCGAAGAGGAAAAGGAGGTAGTTGCCTTCCGCGAGCTGCTGGTCGAAGAGCTAGGTGCTGCGGCCGCCCTCATCCTGCCCATTCGTAAAGAGAAGGTCATTACGCGCAAAGGTGCCGCGAAAACCAGCCTGGATCGCCTAGAAGACTCAATCACCCATTTTGTTAAGGCTAGCACCACTATCCCAGACCCCATCAAGGACGACGTAAATGCCGAAGTCCTACGCACGTTAGCGGAGATCGACCATGCAGTTTGAGCAGCTATCCGTCACCAATTTCTTGAGCTTTGCACAAGCCGACTTCCAGCTCGCCGGTCGTGGGTTGTTGCTCATTCAGGGCGTCAATCTGGAAAACGGAGGGGCGTCTAGTAACGGCTCCGGCAAGTCCTCCCTAGTTGACGCTATCTTTTGGTGTTTATTTGGTAAAACCGCACGCGGTATCAGCGCTGACGATGTGATCAACGACGCTGCGGGCAAAGAGAGTCGTGTGCTGCTGGTCGTCAAAGATGGCAGCGACGAATACGTTATTGCTCGGCACCGCAAGCACTCGAAAAACAAAAATCGCCTGACCGTCATTCAGAACGGGAAGGACATTACGATGGGCACCGATAAACAGACGCAAGAGCTGGTCAACAAAATCGTTGGCTCTTCAGAGTCCGTATTTGCCAGCTCAGTGTATGCCGGTCAGGAGGCCATGCCCGACTTGCCTATGCGCACTGATAAAGAGCTGAAGGCATTGGTTGAGGAGGCTGCGGGCATCGACCGACTCAACGAGGCTCATAAGCTACAGCGCGATAAAGCCAACCTTGTGAAGCGTGAAGTTGAGCAGCAGCAGTCAGAGGTAGAGAAGCTGCAAACTCGGCTACGTGACGAGAAAAATCAACTTGCTCGCTTCGAGGATACCGAGAACCAGTGGCGCATTGATCAAAAGCTCAAGGCGGATCGCTGCAAAGAGAATGCGAAATCCTACCGCGATAGCTATGTCGCCATGAATGTCGCGGATTTGCAGGCCAAAAAGACCGCACTTGAAGAGAAATTGGCTCAGGTGCGTAAGCGGATTGAGTCGACCGATGAAGAGCGCAAGAAACAGGCGAAACTTCAGTGGGAGGCTAATGATGCCGACACCAAGCTACGGCTGGCCGAAACCTACTTGAAGACAGCAGGTGAAAAGGTAAAAACGCTCAAGACGGCGCTAGATGGCGTCGATGGTCTGGTTGGAAAGCCCTGTGGTGAATGCGGCAAGCCTTACGCGGAACACGACCTGGATGATGCTCGCTCGCATCGTAAGAAAGCACTCACGGATGCCGTTGAGGAGTTCAAGCGTCTGAAGTTGGAATTAGATGCAGCACGGGATCGCTCTACAAGCGCTCAGGAGACGCTTACCAGCTTTGAAGCTGCGATGACTAGCATCAGCGAAGAAACGCGCTCAGAAAGCGAAACTCGCAGTTTAATCGGCAATATCGACGTTGAGCTGACAAAAGCTGGTCGACTGAAAATGCAAATTGAGTCAGAAGTCGAAAACGTCAAAAAAGCGATGGCTGAAACCAGTCCTTACGCCGACATGATCCGTGACTCTCATGCACGCATTACCGGCTTAATTACCGAGATCGATGCCGCTGTCGAAAAGCTAAAAGCCATCTCTCATCGCTGGAACGTGGCCCAGGCTGCCGTTGAGGTGCTGGGGACTTCTGGGGTTCGTGCGCACATTCTTGACCACGTTACCCCAATCTTGAATGAGCGAACGTCCCACTACCTGGGTCAATTATCAGAGGGCGAAATAAGCGCTACGTGGCAGACCATCAGTGCAACTAAAGGTGGGGAGCTGCGAGATAAGTTCGCCATCAATGTAGTGAACACCAAAGGCGCGAAGTCCTTCGGGGGGCTATCGGGCGGTGAGAAGCGAAAAGTGCGCATTGCAACGGCAATGGCACTTCAGGATTTAGTAGCCACGCGCTCAGCCAAATCAATTCCACTGTTCATATTCGACGAGATTGATCACGCCCTAGATTCGGATGGTCTTGAGCGCCTGATGTCGATCATGAAGGAAAAGGCTACCAAGTCCGGCACCGTGTTGGTGATTTCACATAACGATCTGAACCATTACATCAGTGATTCCGTCAGGGTCGTTAAAGAGCATGGCGTTAGCCGCCTGGAGGCATAAATGTCGACACTCGAAAGTCCATCCCAAACCACCCTTGATCAGCGCTGCGACTCTGCCATTGCAGCCATCCAGTTCGCTTTAGAGACCGACGAGGGTTTGGCGTTTCTGCGCTGTTGGAACGAGGGTGATTTTGACGCCATTCGAGATGAGTGGCCAGAGGCTCCAGACGAGGTCTTTATCGGAGCCGACCCACTACATCCTGATACCTCACTTTAACTACTGAGCAGCGTGCATCCCGTCGATGTGCGCTGCATATTGTAAGTAATTAGTGACTTATCATAGAGGCAGTAATGACACACGTTTACATCCCATCGCTACACAGTTTTTCACCCACCACCGATAGTGAGGCTGGCGACTTCGACTATCGGAAGGTGTTGTTACTAGCGGGTGCCAGACTCCCGCAGATCTTCACAGATGCCGTTCGTTCGCTGATCCACAGGGATGAGCTAATTTACGAATCGCCCTCCTATCGGGAATTTGAAATTGCGACAACTGAAGAATCTGCGTTTATCAACCTCTCGACCAGCACCTTCATCCCTCACGACATCGAGAGGTTTGAGTTTGTAACATTGGAAATGGAGAGCGAAGCGCACTTGCCGGAGCTGGCGTTCGGCATACGAATGCGCGATCAAAGTCTGGCTTTGCTGTCGGAGTCGGACTGCATAAGGATCTTCAGTAACATCCAACAGAGCGACCCCAATTCTGAGCCACTGTCCTTTGCAAAACTGATCAACGATCTCGCCTCCAGGTCATTTCATGAATACCGACGAGAGGATAAATGGCCGGTCGATCTGCCTAGCGGAGTGTGGAGATTTTTATCGATGGCAGAGACCCCTCATCGATTGACGCAATATCACGCTATCGAGATTGGCGAGCGAATCATGCGGCACAACAGACTCCCCTTCTTACTAGGAGGAAAAGTCATTGAACCAAAACCGAAGAGTATCGAGGTGCCTGATATTCCCGAGCTAGACCGCTCGTCGGCGTTTGAAGAGGCCAAGAAGATAAACCCCAACTTTGGCGCACTATCGTTTTAGGAGACTGATGTGGTCAAAGCGCCCTATTCCTGCCCTTTCTGCGGTCAAGACGCCTGGCATCATCCAAGCGACATAGACCCACCTGTAGATTACTGCCATGAGTCAGATCATGGCACGGAAGAGGATTACCAAGATGAATGAACTGAATGTGGTCGGATTTGACCCAAGCCTGCGAAATTGGGGGATTGCTGTTGGTCGGCTCAACCCAAGCAGTTTGAAGCTCACCATCGACACCCTGGACGTTATTCGCCCTGATCAGCCACAAGGAAAGCAGGTTCGTCAAAACTCCAAAGATGTCGAGGTGGCCTATCAGCTTTTTACGCGCAGCAAGCTAGCCGCTGGAGGTGCTCAGGCGGTCTTTGTTGAGGTGCCGGTAGGTAGCAAGAGCGCACGGGCGATGGCCTCGTATGGGGTCTGTGTGGGCGTTTTAGGGGCAATCCGAGGGTCGGGCATTCCCTTCTTTGAAGTGACGCCAGATCAGGTCAAGAAGATCTCGGTCGGCAAGAAAACTGCCTCCAAGGAGGAAATGATCGCTTGGGCAATGAGCAAGCATCCAGAGGCCCCCTGGCCTATGCAAACCAATAAAGGCGTTACCTCTGTTGTGGCGGGGTCTGCCGAGCACATGGCGGACGCCATCGCTGCTATTTACGCCGGTATGGCGACCGCTGAATTCCAACGCACGTTAGCCTTTCTAAAAGCTGCATGATGTAACCAATAGACCTCCTCGCTACAAAATCTAGTGCTTGACGGTGAATTTTGTCGCTGTCAAGCCTAGTAAGTAAGTCATCGCTTACTTATCATTGCCGTATCACCCACCCTGTAGGAAAGAAACATGCACGTAATTAAACGTGACGGCACCCGTCAGCCATTTAACCGAGAAAAAATTGAACGCGTTATGTTTTGGGCCGTTGGCGAACTGAAGAGCGTCAGCGTTGCCGCCATTGCCAAGATTGCTGAAGCCAGCGTTCGCGATGGCATGAGCACCAAAGAGCTTCACCACATCATCACGCAGGCCGCCGCTCAGCTCATTGGCACCGAACCTGGGTTTCATCCCAACTACGCCATCGTTGCCGGTCGTCTTGAAATGTTTCGAGCACGAAAAGAAGCCTATGGGCAATACAGCTACCCTCACCTAGCAGTATGGGCGCAAAAGCTGATTGACGAAGGCATCTACGACAAGTCGCTGCTCTGGCATTTCACCATTGATCAACTCAACGACTTGAACAGCTACATTCGGCCAGAGCGGGACATGCAGTTTCACTATGCTGGTGCGATGCAGATGACCACCAAGTATCTGATCAAGAACCGTGTGACGGGTCAGATTTACGATGCCCCTCAACACGCGGCCATGTTGATCGGAATGGCGGTGCTACCTACTCGCTATCATGGCGACGAGCTAATCCAGCAGATCAAAGACTTCTACGACGTGGTGACGACCTTTGAAGGCTCATTGCCTACGCCTATTTGGGGTGGTGTGCGCACTCCTCTGCGTCAATTCTCAAGTTGTGTGGTGGTTGAGGCCGGTGACTCCCTGCCAGAAATCAATGCGGCGTCTGACGTGGCCAGTCTTTACGGCGCTGCTCGTGCTGGCCTTGGTATCAACCCTGGCATGATTCGCGCTGAAGGCTCTCCGGTGCGTGGTGGCTTGGCGTATCACACCGGCATCGTGCCGTTCATCAAGAAGATCGAGGCGTCTGTTAAAGCCTGCTCTCAGGGCGGTATTCGTGGCGCATCGGCAACGCTCTTCTACCCCATTTGGCACCTTGAGTTTGAAAACCTCGTGGTGCTGAAAAACAACAAAGGTTTGGAGCTTAACCGCGCACGGCGGATGGATCACTGCTTTCAGATGAATGGCTATCTTCTGGAGCGTTTGCAGAAAGGCGAAAACATTACTCTGTTTAGCCCGCATGAAGTCCCTGGTCTTTACGATGCGTTCTTCGCTGACACCGCTAAGTGGATCGAGATTTACGAGGCTGCTGAGAAGAACCCCGCCTATCGCAAGGAGGTGAAGAGCGCGGTCGACCTCTTTACTCACCTTCTGCTTGAGCGGTTCGAGACCTCCCGCATTTACGTGATGAACGTTGACCACTGCAACACGCACAGCTCGTTCATTCAGGAAATTGCGCCGATTCGACAATCCAACCTTTGTATGGAGATCACGCTACCCACTAAGCCTCTTCAAAACGTCGATGACCCCAATGGCGAGGTATCTCTCTGCACACTGGCCGGTGTAAATATGGGCAAAGTGACCTCCAGAGCCGATCTGCGCCGCGTGGTGCGGGTTCTGGTGAACTTCCTTGATGCTCTTTTGGATTATCAGGATTACGTCGTCCCTGCTGCACGCAACGCCACGATGAAATATCGGCCGCTTGGCATCGGCATCACCAACTATGCCAACTGGCTGGCAAAAAGCGGCGCGCGTTATAGCGACGGCTCTGGCAACAACTTCACCCATGCCTACATGGAGTCGTTTCAGTATTACCTCATCGAAGCCTCGGTGGATCTGGCTAAGAAATTTGGCGCGGCCCCTGGCTTCCATGCCACGAAGTATTCGCGTGGCCTGATGCCTATCGATCACTACAAGAAAGCCGTCGACGAGCTTCACAGTGAGCTTTTACACATGGATTGGGACTCACTTCGGGCCGACGTCCTGCGTCACGGTATGCGCAACTGCACCCTTTCTGCGCTGATGCCTTGTGAATCTTCAAGCCAGGTATCCAACAGCACTAATGGCATCGAGCCGCCTCGTGAGCTGGTCTCTGTGAAGGGCAATGCGGATATGACCATTGCTCAGATCGTGCCGGATTATGAAACGCTGCAAGACGCCTATGAAACGCTATGGGAGATGCCTCATAACGAGGGCTATTTGGCCCTGGTGGCCATCATGCAGAAGTTTGTTGATCAGTCGATCAGCACCAACACCAACTACTACCCCGACCGGTTCAAGGGCGGCATGGTTCCGCTACAGGTGATCGCTCGCGAGCTTATGTTGGCCTATCGATGGGGTATTAAAACGTTGTATTACAACAACGTGAACGATGGGCAGGGCGTCGAGGAAACTGAGAAAGGCGCTAAGACCGAATCGGTAGAGATCGCCGAGGCATCTGCCAGCGAAGAGCTGACGAGCCTCAAGCAGCGGCAGTGGGAAGCTATTGCCAACGACGAATTGGGCTGCGATAGCGGCGCGTGCGCACTTTAATTTAACCCAGAGAGTAAGTAAGCAATGAGTTATACCACGTTTAATGCCAATCAAGTCGATGCCACCACAGAGCCGATGTTTCTGGGTCAAGAGGTCAATCTGGCGCGATACGACAAGACAAAATACCGCTTCCTCGACAAAGCCACTGACCAGCAGTTCGCACAATTCTGGCGACCGGAAGAGATTGACCTGAGTCGTGACAAAGTAGAGTTTTGGGGGAAATTGACAGAAGACCAGCGCTACATCTTTCTGGCTAACCTGAAGTATCAATCACTGCTGGACTCGGTGCAGGCCCGCGCACCTATGCTTGCCTTTGGCCCGCTGATTTCCATTCCTGAGCTTGAGACGTTCACGGTGGTTTGGCCCGCCTTTGAGGTGATTCACTCAAAGAGCTACACCCATATCATCCGCAACGTGTTCCCTGACCCTGGCGCAATCTTTGACTCTATCGTGCTAGACGAGAACATCATCAACCGCGCTCAGGCTTTGACCCGCGCTTATGATGAGTTGATCGAGCTTGGCATGATCTACTCGGTGTATGGCTATGGGTATCATGTGGTCCCGTCACGCAATGAGCGCGTGATGATCACACCCAGTCTGATGCGTCGAGCGATTATCAAGGCACTGGCAGCCGTAAATGCACTGGAAGGCGTTCGGTTCTACGTGTCTTTCCTCTGCTCATTTGCTTTCACCGAGAAGCTGAACGTTATGGCGGGCAACTCCAAGATCATCCGGCTGATTGCCCGAGACGAAGCGCTTCACCGCAAGGCCATTGGTGACACTCTGAAAGCCATTGCCTCTGGCAAAGAGGGTGACGAGTGGAAGGCGGATTTTGAGGCTGTTCTGCCAGACCTTCAGCAAATTTTCACCGAGTGCTTTGAGCAGGAAGTGGCCTGGGCGCAGCATCTTTTCGACGAAGGCCGCAGCATCCCTGGCTTGAACGCCTCTATTCTGGAGGACTGTCTGAAGGTCTTTACCTTCCAAACGATGGCCGGAGCCGGTATTGCCCCTGTTTGCGAGATGCCTAACCCCCACCCTGCCCCCTGGGTGAACAAGTATCTCTACAGTGGAAACGTCCAGGTGGCCCCGCAGGAGTCCGAAATCACCTCCTATTTGATTGGCCGCGTTCTGCCTGAGCTTAATTTGGAAGAATTGTCAGCCGTTAGGCTCGACATCCAAGTATAAGTAACGGCATACTTACTATCAGAGGGCGAGGCCGCTAGCTTCGCCCTTTTTTCTGGATATGAAGCCTACTCTCAGTGCGTGATAATTAGTAAGTCATCACTGACTTTTTAACCTAATGAGGCATATGAATGTCGCTCACCAAACCTCAACTAGAAGCCATATTTGTCCAGTCGATGATGATGGTCAAAGAGTTCCATGAAGTTTTTGGTCACCCTGTAGGCTTAAAAGCCTCAAGCTCTCTCTCTGAAACGCGAGCAGTTGAGCGAGGGGCTTACCTATTTGAAGAGCTTCAGGAGGGCCTGACGGCTGCTATTGGCAAACAGAAAGTCAAAGTCGTCGACGCTTTTGCGGATGCCGTCTACTTTACCTGCGGAAACCTGATTGAGTGCGGGTTCCCTCCGCACAAAGCCAACGAAATTCTGTTCAATCTTGTAGGAGATAATGAATCAGCGCTGCTCTCCTTCGCGAACATGAAAGAGGAGTCCGAGGGGTATGGCTGGAGCCGTTACGCTCGGAACGTGTTTGTAGGCTCACTATCTGAGGTGTCTACTCAGCTACTTGAGCATTTAGGCGGTGCGGATCAAGAGGCTGACATCCCTGTTGAGAATTTCAGCGTTGAGATGGCCTTCGCCTTCCTGTCCATTATGAGCGAATGCTTAGAGGTCGACCCGCTAGCCGTAATGGTCGAAGTTCACCGTTCCAACATGAGTAAACTCTTACCGGCTGAGCTACCGGATGAAGACGCTTGTCGATTCTTTATGGCTGCTAACGGCTGCCCCCTCCCCGCCATTGAGCTGAAGTTTGAGCGTCTGGATGATGGCCGCTGGATTGCCAAGAATATCAGCACCAACAAGGTCGTAAAAAACCCACTCTACAGCGAGGCGGATCTGGCCTCACTGGTGGCTTAAATTCACGCATAGAGCGCCTTCAGTGCGCTCTATACAGTAAGTAATAGATTACTTATTAGGAGCGCGCTGATGATATGGCTCGTCGATTTAATCAAAGGGCTACTGGCTATGTCTTTGATTGCTTTTGCCACCGCTGACCTAACCCCGCTTTTTGCAACGCTGGGTTTCTGAGTCAACGACTTACTCAACAATGGGATTGGAAGATGACCAAAAATGTAGTTGATGACATCTATTTGCTCACCGCTGAGCAGATTGTCGATCTAGGCGTTAAGAAAGACGACCGGACAAAAACCGGCACGATCAGTCTGTTTGCGCAGCAGATGGCTTTTGATTTGACCGGTGGCAAGCTGCCTCTCCTAACGACTAAGAAACTTCACCTGACCTCAATCATTCATGAGCTGATCTGGTTCCTACGAGGCGAGAGCAACATCGCTTACCTCAAAGAGCACGGCGTGCGTATTTGGGATGAATGGGCTGATGAAAATGGCGACCTGGGGCCGGTATACGGCGTTCAGTGGCGTAAGTGGGACGACACCCGCGTCATTCAAGATAGCGAATTGGCCAAATACAAAGAACGCGGCTTTGAAGTGATCTTTGGTGATGGGTATGCAGGCATGGTGGCAGTTAGCCGTAAGATCGACCAGATCGCCGACCTACTCCATCAGCTTCGCACGAATCCCGACTCTCGCCGGTTGATTCTGACAGCCTGGAACCCCTCTGTTGTCGAAGAGCAAGCATTGCCGCCCTGCCATTCGTTTGTGCAGTTTTACACCCGCGAGCTGAGCTTCAAGGAGCGATCTGACATTGCCCGTGAGCGGGTGCTGTTGAAAGTTGAGAATAACGCCGAGCTTGATGACTCTGAGTATGTCTTGGCGAAGTCCGGCCATCTTGAAAATATCGACGACACCATCCCAGAAGAGCTACTAGAGGGCGTCGTTCCGGCTACCCGAGGAATTAGCTGTCACCTGTATCAACGCTCAGGCGACTTCTTCCTGGGTGTGCCCTTCAACATCGCCAGCTACTCGCTACTAACGCACTTGCTGGCCAAGTGTGTGGGTATGGAGCCTTTAGAGTTCGTTCATACCATTGGCGACGCTCATCTTTACTCCAATCACCTCGACCAGATCTATGAGCAGATGTTACGCGAGGGCGTGGATTGCACCCCCATCGTGACACTGCTTGGCGAATACAAAGATCCGGCTGAATTCAACTACTACGACATCAATATCTACGGCTATGAATCAGAGGCCGTTATTAAAGCACCTGTGGCTGTATAGAAATCGAGCGCGAAGTGTGCAACTTCGCGCTATTTCCCCTCCTTTTCAATCCAGATAATGACACTTCACACACATGGAGTGCAGCACATGCAACCACAAATAAAGCTCAATCCCAGCGATCTTCTACTTCAAGCCAAAGCAAAAGACCTGCGGGAACACTACTCAGAGGCGTTAAAGAGCGGCTACTGGCCTGGGGTCAATGGCGACCATTACACCCTGTTGGAATACATGGATAGCTTGTCGGCTAAGTCAGCGATCCACGCTGTCCACCGTGACGAAGTTGAGGCATTGAAGTTAAACCCCGACCTCAAATTCCAATGGCTAAACGCCCTAAACCTGATTAGTAAGGGTTAAATCGTGAACACAAATACCTCATGGGGTGCGCTTGGCTTTTTAACCTCACCCAAAAAAGAAGCCTCAACTAAAGGTGAACCAACCATAGGTTTGAGTCTTCAGGATCGCTTATCAAAAGCCAAAGAGCTTCCGAAAACTTCCGAGGGTTATCGAAAAGCCGCAGACCTACGGGTCTGGCTGTCCAGCTCGAAAAAAGGTGGCGTCATGCCGCTTGAGAAAATGGACGTGGCTTATATGGTCAACACTCTCAAGATGATCTCCGAGAATCGCCATTCGGTGATCAAGAAGAACGATGACGCGGCTCTTCGTTGGGTGTCGCTGCTTGAGAAGGAGATTGAAAAAGCCAGCAAAGAGCGCGGAGATAGCAAATGAGCGAGGTAAATTACACCTGCCGTGTCAAGCAGGTCACCCAGCTTGCCATTTCTCGTCACGGCGGCACAACGTATGTGACTGTCGACACTTTCAAAGGCAACAGTGAAAGTCTAGTGAATGGCGGCACGATTCAGATTAGCGGAGACTTTGGCCCCTGGTCACACACCTGGACTCATGTTGGCGACGGATCGTTCATCGACTTTCTCGGCAAGCTCAATTTCGATTACGCCATGAACAAGCTATTGGGTTGCGATGACCTTTACGTATTTGATGCAGAACAGACAATAAATGGCATTCGCAAAACGGTGCTTGAGCGCCGCCGTGAGGATGAGCTGACCGCTGAGCAAGCGCGTGAATACTGGGATGAGCTGGCCAATATCGACGCGACCACTGAGAGAGAGTTCTTCGACTCCCTGAATGACATCTCTTGGTATGGAGGGCGTGGCGACTTTGTGAGCCTTACGAGTGCGCTTTACGACGACGATATTTCTCAGATGCCAATACTCACCTCACCGAAGGGCAATACGCTCTACTTCTGGGAAAACGTATGGCCCATTGTGCTGGTTGAGCTTCGCAAGGTGTTTGATGCCAAGGAGTTGGCTGCATGATTTACAAACTTAACCTCCCTCATAACCGAAGCGCTCACATTGCCACTTGTGACGGTGTGGTTGTCGAATCCACTTGGTCAATGAAGTGGGCCATTGGCAAAGACATTAGTGACGTTATTAGCTGGGTAGAAAGACACTCTGGCATTTTCATTGAGATCACCGACATTAAGTGTCGTTTGGTTGTTGAGGTGGCCGCATGAACAGCTACCAACACCTAGCAGATCGTCGGCCGCAATTTATCACTGTCTTCTGTGACGCCTCACACTGCCCCAAAACACTCGCTGGAGGCTGGGCAGTTTGGATGAAGCACGGAGTTCCCGCCATCACTCAGCGCCTCTCTGGGGCGCTGTTTAGCGTCAAGGACAGCCATTTTGCCGAGATTGTCGCGCTTGAGAAAGCGCTGGACTACATCGAGACCAGCCTGGACGTTACCAATCAGATCGTGGTGATCGAGTCGGATTGCCAGGGGGCGATGAAGTCCATCGAGAAGCGCGCAGAGGCGTTGAAGATGCGGGGAGCTAAGCATGTGAAGCTAAAGTGGGTAAAAGGTCACCAGGGGGTCAAGTGCGCAAGGTCATCGGTCAACACTTGGTGTGATAAAGAGGCCAAACGACACATGCGCCTCACGCGAGACCGGATTATTCGGCAGTCGAATAGCTGCTCAACCATCTATGGGCCTTCTGAGGTGGCGTCATGAAGGATCGCTCACCTGAGAACATAGCGAACACGTTGGCCCACGTAGAGCAACTGATTACCCATCAACTAAAAACCATCGAAACCCTTGAAAAGTTGAAGACGTCTCTACGGATTGCGCTGGTTTGGCCCGAAGCGTGGCAGTCGAGCAAAGATGTAAAGGTGCATGACTACTTTGAGTATCACTCGATCCACCCCATCGGAAAAAGTCGACCGGCCACCGAGGAGTTGCGGGTAAAGCTCTATCAGCGACTTCGGCATCGCAATGACGCCTTTGGTCAATTGGTTGGGGGAGAAAAGCGGCGTCAACTGACAGCTCTTGAGCTGGCTTTCATACGCGGTCATCTGGACACGTTCACGTAAAAACAACCCTCTATGCCACTTGGGCAGTTTCACGATGTAACAAAACTACCCTTTTCTGATTTATTAAACGCCTTACCCTTTCACCTTACCTGTCAACGAATGGATGAAAATCATGAACTTGGTAGAACGCGCAGCTCTCTTTGCAAAAGCCGCACACATGGCCATCGATCAGAGGCGTAAATATACCTTTGAGCCTTATCACACTCACCCCTATCGCGTCGCCGACATGGTTCGAGAGCATGGCGGAACCGATACGATGATTGCCGCCGCATATCTCCACGATGTCGTTGAAGACACGAGCATCGGTCTGTCGGCTATTCAGAAAGAGTTCGGCCTTGAAGTTGCGACTCTGGTTGATTGGCTGAGCGATATGCAAACGCCGGCCGACGGCAATCGTGCGACTCGAAAGCAAATAGAGTGCGAGCGGCTGAGCCACGCTCCATATGAGGCCAAGACCATTAAGTTGGCCGACCTCATCGACAACACAAAAACGATTGTCGACCATGACCTGGATTTTGCGACGATTTACCTGCAAGAAAAGGCGCACTTACTCAAGGTTCTGGAGGGTGGCCATGCTGATCTCTGGGTAGAAGCCAATCAACTATGCCATTCGGGCATGGAAAAGGTGAAGGTCGAGAAGGAAATGCGTCGGGAAAGAACGTATCGCGTCTACATCAATGGCAACAGAAAAGAGACGGTATATTCGGAAAAAGAAGCCTGGGGAGTTATCGACAAGCAGCCAATGGGTGTTGGATACGAAGTGCGTGATGCCGATGACAAAATCAGGCGTGAATTTTTGACTCACTGACCTCTGCGGGGCTAGATAGCCCCGCTTTTTAACTTGCGATACTGACTATCCGACACACTGCTCTCACTGAGAGGAATACCGTCATGAAAGAAGCGCTTTTTAGCCTATCAACGCAAACCAAGCAGCCCAAAAACGAGGTTTTTTACCGTTGCGAGCGGCCTTCAGGGGTCAACTTTGGCATTAGCGACGACGGCATGATCATTTCCGGCCTCGCCCTCGTCCATTACGTGTCGACCGAATTTGATTTCGTCGACGAAGACGTTTCAAATTTAGGCGCTGAAGCCTCATTTATTATCCCTGACGCGCTTGTAGAGGGTGGCGTTTATCGGGCGACGATGACCAACCTAAGCCGAGATTGGGAGACGGGTCATGTTGAGGATTGGTCTGTGCAGTTTGACCTAGTGACCGATCCCGCAGAGCTTGAGCGAATTGAGACTTTGAGAGCGAGCATGGCCGCCGAATACTCCGAACCCGAGGAGGTGGCTTCGTTCATTTCCAATCCTGAGTCAGAGACTATTGCCAGAGCAGATGCCGACGAGGTTTATGCGGGTTCTATTTCGTCGTTGACTTCCAAGTAGTCGATGGGATTGGGTGCAGGAGCGTAATGGACGCGCCAACCCTTCAGCGCTAGACTTAGCTAACAACTTAGCTAACAAGGAGTCAGGCATGGACGTCAACGTTCATGATGCCAAGTCCCAACTGTCCAAGCTGATAGAGCGAGCGCTGGCCGGTGAAGATGTCGTCATCGCTCGACGCGGTAAGCCGATGGTTAGGCTGGTTCCGGTGGAGCAAAAGTCCACTGTATCCGATCTATTCGGCTGTATGAGAGGCGAAATTGATTACATCGAGGGGTGGGATGCCCCGCTAGATAACGAAGCTCTAGCGGCATTTTGCGAGGATAACTTGGGATGAAGCTGCTGCTCGACACCAACATCATTATCTGGCTCCTGGCGGGCGATGAGCGAATCAACGCTGGCGTGCGAACACTTCTCGATCAAGCCGATGAGGTTCGCTATAGCGCCGTTTCTCTCTGGGAAATCGCTATCAAGGCAGGCAATGGAAAGCTGAATCTCAAAGCCTCTACTGTGATGGGGCGCTTGGAGGGCACCTTTGTTAAGCCTCTGGCAGTGCTGCCCCAACACACCCTGCCAGTCCAACACATGCCCAGGCATCACGCAGATCCCTTCGACCGACTTTTGATTGCTCAGGCCACCGTAGAAAGCTTCACTTTGATAACAGGCGACAGAGAGCTGCAACGATATGATGCGTCCGGCAACGTGATAAAGTTAATTTACGGCTTGTAGATTAAGTAACCGATTACTTATACTTGAAAAGCAAAGGGGCCTCGCGCCCCTTTTTGATAGCTGCAATACTGCGCTGATTACGATGATCTGGAGACTGTCATGGCTGCCTGTGAAAAACACACCCAATCCCCTTACGTGGGCTATAGCCAATGCCCTGGCTGCGAATGCGAGCGACTTGTCGCAGAGAAAGAAGCTCTCTGGGAAACGCTGCTCAAGATCGGCGACGCACTGGACATCGACTACGAAGAGGCGCGTAAGGAGGATGGTAAGCCCTCTGACGTCTACATTCGGCACATCAAAGCGCTTGAAGCCACGATTGAGCAGCTTGAGGCGCAAGTAGAACAACTGGGAGAAATGACCGGAAATGACTGATCTGGATAAAACATTGGCACTGGACATTAAAGCTGCTGGGATCCCGGCAGCTCTTTGCCATACGGCAGCGTTCAAAGTGGAGGCTCCGAGTGAGCTTGTGATCAGCCTCAATGGCCCTATTGGTCGGTTATTCGAGAAAGATGGCAAACTCCACTTTGAGGGCGACCTTCACGAATCGGCTTCTGTCTTTTTTGACTACCTTTGCAAGAGCTTCTGGATCGACATCGAGAAGCTGCGCCAAGAGGCCGCCCGCGCTCAAGCCAATGAGAAAGAGGCGCTTAGGCAGCTAGCGTCATGCCGCGCTTTTGATTGACCAAAATAGTAAGTAATAGCTTACTGACTACCTGAGCAAAACTGACGATAATCTTCCTACACACAAACGCAATGGAGCACTGAAATGGTTGACGTATTTATGATTCATCGCGCCAGTGGCGCAGCAGATCAGAAGGTTCGCTTTGAGCTGATGAAAGCTAAAGCGCTGAACGCCACACTCTCTGCCAAGCTGAATGAGCTTGAAGGGGTTCATGATCGGTTGGTCAGTGACTATTTGGATGACGCTGCGGTGATGCGCGCTACCAAAGCTGAAAACGACCAGCTTAAACAGCAGCTTTCTCGCCTGAAGGGTATCGAGCGAGCGGTATCGGAAGACATCGCACCCACTATGGTCATGGCCTTCCTAACCGTCTCCAAGCTAAACGCGGATATTAAGCGCTGGTCAGAAGCGACAACATCCGGCGTCCCCTCCATGCCGATTGACCCGCACATGAAGCAAGCCTTCAAGATGCTTCATAACGAGCTGTGCAAGCACATCAAGGGCTTTGATGAAGAAACTGGCAGCGTGGTGGAGCTGAGCGAATGAACACGATCAAGCCTGAGAATTTGGGTATCCGTCTCTACTCCGGTGACTTTTTCATGGGCAATCGCAAGGCAGATCTAGGACGCCCTGCGCCCTCCTCTGTCACGAAGTTGCGCAAAGAAATCAAAGTGACCGCGCTAAGCACGAAGCGATTTGCTGACAAGCCCGAATCCTTCAAAGAGATGGTCGAGGAGCGTGAAAAGCGTATCGAAGCCCTTCTCGACCGTCGCGGCTTATTGAATTGATTTTGGCCTGATTAGTAAGTAACAAGTTACTGAGGGTAATATGAAAATTATCGCTATCGCTCTGGCAGGTTTGAACTGGGAGATTGGTCAGCATAACGACCTTATCTGGCGTATCTCTGAGGACATGAAGCTGTTTCGCAAGGTCACTGAGGGCAATCCGATTGTGATGGGTCGTCGAACCTTCCAGTCGCTTCCTGGCTTGTTGCCCAACCGGAGACATTTCGTGCTAACGCGCAACCCTGACACCTTCTTTGATCAAGCAGTTGAGGTTCGCGAGAGCCTGAGTGACGTGATTAAGGAGTGTGTCGGCTGCTACGTAGGTCAACTCTGCGTGATTGGAGGTGGCGACGTCTATCGTCAGGTGATCGAGGGTGGATTGGCCCACAAGGTCATCTTGACGCGTGTCAACGAGTCGGCCGATGAGGCCGACACCTTCTTTCCCAACATGGATCGCCAGTCGTCTTATTCCGAAGTGTCCGTAGAGCGACTGACCGACTCTGCCAACGTTCACACCTACCTTCGCAACGACCTTTTCTGAGAGTAAATCATGAATCGATTTGGTATTTCCGGTGCACACAAATCTGGCAAGACGACCCTGGCCAAGCATGTTGCTTCTAAGTGGCGCATGAAATACGTGGATATGCGCTTGTCTGAGGTGCTGCGTGCCTTTGGGGCCAGCCCTAACGAAATCATGCCCTTTGCAGATCGCCTAAACATTCAGCAGAACATGGTCAAGCACTGCATCAACTTGCTTGATGAGGCTGATACCAACTACATCACTGACCGGACGTTCATCGATGTGGCGGCCTACACCCTGAGCTACATGCCTCACGCCGTATCCGACATCGAGAGCGAAACGGTGAAGTTGATCATCAACCAGTGTTATCAGGCGCAGTCTGCCTTTTTTGACAAGCTGATCGTGGTGGGCAACGGCTTCGAGCCTCCAAAAGCTCCCGATGCTCACGAAAAGGCAGCTTACTCATGGGCCTGGAATTTCCAGCTCCAAGCAATCATCAAAGGCTTGGTGTTGAACGGAAATATGAAATGCCCGGTGAGTTTCATCGGCGATCAAATCAGCGGGTTGGCAGCTCGCAACGACAAAATCGACACCATCATTGCCGAAGCTCAGCGCGATGCTGCGTTGGAACGGCTCATTCACTGAGGTCGTCATGAAAATTTTCCAAGCACACTTTGGTAAACGAAGAAATCGCGTCGTTATCGATGGTCGAGAGTTCACCGGAAGCTCTATAGGCATCACTGATGATGGATCCGTGTATGTCGATGGTGTCGAGGTGAATGGGAAGCTCTTAGGGCCGGTTAGCGTCACGGTTCATGGCGATGTTGATCATATCGAGTCGATGAGCGGCGATGTGGAAGTCTTTGGGTCAGTTAGAAACCTATCGACTAAAAGCGGCGATGTGGACTGTGGCGATGTTGCCGGAAATGTCTCGACAATCTCGGGCGATGTGGACTGTGGCGGCGTTGGCGGAAATGTCTCCACGGTGTCAGGCGATGTATCTGCGGGGTGAAGAACCCCGCTTCAAACTCTTTGAAAATGCTCTCAGAGACTTACAGGAGAGCGGTAATGATTGAAGACCTCCCGACCAAAGAAGAAGAGCTAGAAAGAAAGGCGATGGACGAGCTGAGTCGAATACTAAACCTCTATGACATCGGCCGAATCACTCACCGAGAAATGAACCTCATGCTCGACACCCTTTGGGAGTGCATGGCTGGACTGACCAGCGAAGAGTGGCGCGAATTCATTCAAGAGGCACGTCGCCTGGGGGATGACCGAGTGCCTTTTGAATATCACGCACTTCGGAAGCACCCCTATACCTTAATTTCACTGCATCGCAGCGACGAAAGCCTATCTGTGATTATGCGCACATCAACCGGCGACATTAAGCGAGTGCGGCGAATTGATCTGTCCGACAAGGTGCTTCCGGCTAAGTTGGCGCGTGATCGTATGAAAGCGACCATCAAAGAAATAACCAACGGAGGCTTTAAGCCTCTACTCAGCCTCTATGAGACAGGAGCAATTGACCATGCCGACAGTGCTCGGATTTGACCTTGAGACCACAGGTCTTTCCGCTGAGAACGGTCATCGAATTATCGAGTTTGCGGGTATTGTCCATGACCTTCACACGGGCAAAGCGCTGGGCAAGTATGAACAGCGGATCGACCCGAAGCGCAGCATCGACCCGAAGGCTCAGGCTGTTCATAAAATCACGCTTGAAGACTTGCGAGGTAAGCCAGTATGGGCCGACATTGCCCCCAAAATCGTTAAGCTCTTTGGCCGTGTCGACTTGGTGGTCGCCCATAACGGCATCGGGTTTGACCTCCCCTTCCTTTTGGTAGAAATGGATCGGGTCGGACTGGAGCTGCCGGACGTTCAAATCTGCGACACCATGCTCAGTTGTAAATGGGCGACTCCAGATGGCAAAGCCCCCAGCCTTAGAGAGCTAGCGAACTCCTTGGGCTTTGAGTATGACCTTGAACGAGCACACTCGGCGCTTTACGACGTGGCGCTGATGATGAAGTGCTTCTTTAAGGCTCGTAAGGACTACCCTGGCTTTCTTCTTACGCCTTTTGATAAGTAACCGGTGACTTATGAAAAAATCGAAATGCCTAAGCTATCGTATCTTTCCTGACGACGTGCCAAGCAATTTCGCGGTGTCTGCGAAGAGCTATTTAGCTCTCATTTTTTGGCTGCCGTTAGGTGGCATTTTTGCAATCAAAAACGGTCTGTCGGCTCTCAAGAATGAGATACAGAGAGATCCCGACCTTACCGAAATGGAGGCGTTTGCAATGCGCCTCTCCATCGTGACTTTTGGGCCTTTCATGTTGCTCGGAATCGTTTGGGATGCTCTGAAGGAGGCTGTAAAAGGTCGACTCATGTGTGCCGGAATCGAAGAGTTTGAGCCTTAAAAAAGATGCAAAAATCGTCAAACATGCCGCTATCTGTTGCGTAAAATCATAAATGTAAGCAGACAAACACACGCAGTGAACAACCACTAGGAGTTTTATCATGGCAAACGCAACTGTCCAGATCAGCGAAATCGATGCCATCTTCAGCGAAGTGGATGCCTTGGATGCTTTGGATGAGCTGGATTTTGAAACCGAAGAGAGCGCGCCTGTTGTCGAGGAAGAGGAGATTTTGGAGGCCGCACAAGAAGAGCTGACCGCCGAGGAGATTGATGAGGCTGAGGCTGAGGCTGAGGCTGAGGAAGTCACCGAAGAAGCCGAAAGCGAAGTTGAGGTTTCTATTGATGAGGTGGAAAAAGAACTCAAGACCGCAGAGCGGGAAGCGCGTCTTGAGCAGGCCGCTCTTTCAGAGGAGGAAGCAGAAGCCAATAAGATGAGCATTGGCAAAGAGGCTACTAAAAAGCTGACAAAGCGCCCCTCAGTGGCCGCCAGTGCTTCAAAAGAGGCTATCAATGTGGCTGACGTGCTGGATGCCAAAGTAGCGGCCAGTGACGCCCATTGGGGCTTTATAGCGGCGGAAGAGGCAGAGGTGACAAAGGCCAGAATCCTGGCCGCTTGCGATACGATTCCAAAGAAGACCCGAGAGAAAGTGGTCAACTTGATGGATTGGTGGGTTCGCGGCCACTCGCTTTCAGTTTACACGTCTATCGCGTTTAGCCTGCTGGTCGAAGAAGGTGTTATTTCCTCCGCCTCTCTTCGCAACCGCTATCTCAGCAACCCAGGCAAGAGCTACACAATGGGCACTGCAAACGCGCAAACCGGTCAGGTCATGAAACTGCTCTCGGTTTTTGAACTGATCAACGCCGATGGCAGGCTAATGTCGGATCACCCCATGATTGAGCGCTTTATTGATCTCAAGAAGGCAGCTTAACTCTGAGGCTGGGGCCAACCGCCCCGCCTCTCGAAATGATCTTGAGGGGTCATTCCGAAAGGCGAAAGCCTGATGACAACAGCGAGTGGGCTGTGTGTGTGCGGGGCATCTACATGATGCCCCATTTTTACGGCTATGAGGTGCGTATGAGCGGTATAAGTTATCCAAACCGAGTGGACATTGGCAGTGGCAAAGTGCCCTTTCGCTTCGATCACACTGCCGAGCAAAGAGACTCTTTTCGATATGAAGCGGGCATGTGGACGTTGGTTGATAAGGCATGGACCAAGGCGCTGGCTAGCGAGCTGACCGGAAAGAAGTGCCTTGAGGTATTTGCAGGGCGAGGTTGGTTGACTCAAGCGCTGCGAGATCACGGCGTTGATGTGACCTCCACTAGCCGTTTCAGCTCTCATGACGGCAGCAATGCTGGGCTTGTTGCCGACGTCATCGATATGAGCGCTATTCAGGCAGTTCAGGGCTTTAACTTTGAGGTTTTGATCATGGGGTGGCCACCGGCCGGAGAGGAAGCTACCCGTGCCGTCATTGAGGCTATCCGTTGCGGTCGGCAGTTTAAGATCGTATTTATCGGCGAGCCATACTCGACACACCCTGGTCGGCTGTCTGGCACCGCCTCGGACAGCTTTTTCGAGATTACCGAGCTAGAGAAAGAGCTGACCGACTACCGTCTTGCGCGAGGAAAGCAGGGAATTGACGTCTGTCATATCCTGCGAGTGAAGCAGAACAGTTTTTGATGCTGGGAAACGCTCAGATTTGCTCTCAGAGACGTTTCCCAGATTAAGACTAGCGCTGATATTGCTCTCAACTAAAAGCGCTTAGAACGCAAAAATGGACATTTCAGCCAACAATAGTAAGTAAGCGATTACTAACATTAAAGGTATACATTGTGACCGACATTGATCAGTTGTTTGTTAGGCGACCAAGAGCTATTCGTGTTTCGCCCTTCACCGCTGAAAAAGCCGATTACGTGATGCAGAGTGACGGGCGAAAGCCGATCTACTTCATCCACACCCGAGAGGGTCGCCGACACATAAGCGAAGATATACTCATCGCCGAGAAGTCTGACAGCTACCGGCATCCGATGGATGCTAAGGTTCTTCAGCGCGAATACGTGAGTCTCCTGGCTTACGACAGCGCCTTTGTGGTCGAGCTAAAAAGCCAACTTGCCGAGCAGCTTCGTGAGATTGCTCATGGCAACGATCCCGTGGCCGCCATACTCGCTCTTGCTAATGCGCTTTCGGGAAAAGACACAAGAGGCTCCATTCACGCCGAACATGAAGAATGCGTCTGAAACGCCTATTGATCGCCATACTAAGTCGTTGCTACCCCTGACATCTTCACTTATTATTCACTCCATCGAACGTCTTTCGTTTGATAACTCCGATGCGGCTCACATGAGCCGCTTTTTTTTGCTCTGTGCTATGGTAAGTAACCAATTACTTACTATAAGATAAGCCGTGCCTTTCCAACTCACAGAGAAATTCTCAATGAACCAAGAAAACCAAGTCTTCCGCGTGACCATGACCGGCGTCGTGCAAGCATCCAACCCGATTGAAGCCGCGCATCTGTTCGCTCAATCCGTCGGCCAACCTGGCTTCGACAAATTCCAGGTAGCCGATAGCGAAGGTCAACAGAATGTCGTGGACATGGGCCTGCTGTTTAAAATGGGCATCCTGAAGGTTCAGGAGCCGGAAGCCGTTGAGACTGCTGAAGACGCGCAAGCGACGGCCGAAGAAGTCGCCGAAGAAGTCTAATCTTCGTCAACAAGAACCCCTCCAGGCGAGGGGTTTTTTATGGGTGCAGTGAGCGCCTGTCCTGTGTGATTCATCATTCACTTACACACACAAACGCAGGATAAAACGATGAATATCAACCGCATAACTCTCGACCTGTCTATCCACCCCTCTTCAGGCGGTAACAACACGGTTCACATTCCTCGCGTCGGCGCGGTGCACTTTCGCCACACCTTCGATCATATCGAGGTCTTTGAAGACGAGCGCAGCGGCATCCTGCACGCTTTTGCTCATTCGCCCAGAGAGCGCTGCATCAAAATCATGACCTTTGCCCCGAACGAGTCGCGCTCTTACGGTGAATTCAGCGTGGAGTGCGGGCTATATGACCGGTTTGTCAGTGAATACGAACACCTGAATGGCCTTAGTGTGCACCGGATGCAGTCGATCATTTGGGTGATGGGACAGATGGCCAGCGCTGAACGCCAGCATCAAGCGGAGGAAGCCGCATGACTCTTCAAGCGACCAACCCTGGAAAATGGTTGAAGACGTTTTTTGAGGAGAAGGATCTGGAAAACCAGATTTATGAGGCAGAGGTGAATGGGAACATTCACTTGATAGATACCGAGACTGTGATTGGGCTGATCCAAAAGGCTAAAGATCATGAAAAAGTAACCATCATGAACATGCTCAGCCATATCGACTTTCAAGGCGGGGATATTCATCACTTCTTAAAGCATCTGGCTTTTTGCTACGCTCGCCAGTGCTACGCTCGCTGGGAAAACTAGACCGTCTGTTCCCAAAAAAATAAGCCTCCGAGGGTTGGAGGCTTGTTGGTTTAGAGACTGGGTTTAGGGTCATGGCGAAACCCTACCGCAAGATCAAAATACCAACAAGTCTCCTAGTAAGTCAACGCTTACTTACTGTCTTTGCCCAAAATAAGCCCGGAGGTAGTGATCTGAGGTCGCTCCTTAACCTCCGATGCTATGCTCCAGGCAAAGACTTCACTGAAACGAGACTGCTGCCGTTCGAGAGTTTCGGCCTCTCTACTACCACAACTGGCCTCTTCCCTAAGTATAAGCATGATGCGTAACAAAAACCAAGCAACAGAGCTTGTGGCAGATGAAAGGAGCCATCAGAATAAGTAAGTGCTGACTACCTTTTAGAATTGATTCACGATGCGTGTGTAGCTCAAACACAAGGGACCATCATGCCTAGAAGAAAAAAGCATAAGCACGAACCTAATTCTGCGGTCATCAAGAACAGCGTTTATGCGGTTAAAGGTGCCAAGAACACCAACCCGCCTAAGAAGGCGATGTTTAAGTCAAATGCGAAGCAGACAAAGCAGGCCCGTGTAGCCATCGAAAATGCGCAGAGGATGGCAAAAATTGAGGCATACGCCAAAGAGCACAAAATCACCGTAACCCAAGCAATGATTCACTTCATGTAACCAGGACAATCGTCATGTTAATTACGATCTATGGCAGAGAAAACTGCCCCTTCTGCACCAAAGCAAAAGAGCTGGCCGAATCTATCGAGACGGCAGAGACCATTTATATCGATCTCGCACGGCACGGAATGACTAAAGCGGATCTGCAAAAGACCGTTGGTAAGCCGGTTGAGACGGTCCCTCAGATATTCGTCGAAGGCATTCATGTCGGGGGATTCACCGAGTTTGAGGCCAAGATGAAAGCCGAGAACGTTGTCCATGATTGAAGCCAATGACATTGCCCTCTGCGTCTTCCATGACGAACGTCACGAAGACTGTCTTCGCCATAGTGGTCAAGCGCCTTGCATGACGCAAAGTGAATCTGACCTGGCTTCTCAATTAGCCATCGCTCAGCAACAACTCTTTGACGCCCGTGCTGATGAACGTCAAGCCATGCAGTATCTACAGCAAGCCCGACAAGCAGCAGGCCACATCGGAGATTTCCCAACCATGATCGAAGCCATCAATCACATGAAAAAGACCGCAGAATTGGCGGAGAAGTTTGCAAAGTCCAAAGGTCGATTTCACTCTCAGCAAGCCATGTGTGATTTGCTCGATCACCTCGGAATGAAATGCGTGCGGCCAGAAAAGTCGATCCGGTCATGACCGATTTCTTCGACCATTACCCGCAACACGTTCTTGATCGTCTTCGTCGAGAGAATGAGGCTAATCAGCAGGCTCGTGTTGACAGAGGTGAGGTTCTTTATGAGGGCTGCGTCAATGACCCAGGGCCAAACCTGAGACCCTGCCGTTGCCCTTACTGTGATCCGGTGTTGCCAGAGATTATCGTGTCTGAAGACTTCGACTTGGATGCCATTGCCAACTTCGACTCAGATGGCGATGGCGATGATTTCGACCCGACCAGTGACGAAGCCTATCAGCAGGACGTAAACGATTCGCTCTACCCATGACGTCAATAAAAGGAGGCATTTCGCCTCTTATACTAAGGCTGAAAAATGTGACGTTTCGAGGCCAAGTATAAGAACGAATGTGACGTTTCATTTTGACCTCATCAATCGCGCTGAAACCCCCATGACACGGGGGTTTTCTTTTGCGTAATCAACCTCAAAACAGGCAAAAACCACGTCAACGTAACGTCAACTTTTTGAGCGATTTTTTCAGACTTATACCAAGCGCGAAAAATGCGTTCTGAGACGTTTCCCGATCCGAGACATACGCTGACTAGCATCTAGCTGGGAAACGTCTCTCAGAGGAAATTTGACAGCTTCCCGACGCACTCAAGCATCCAACGCAAGGATCAGGAAATCGCACACACCCCGATCATGCTCAGGAGCGCTCAGAGAGACGATGAGACAGGCAGAAGGCTCGGCGGCCGCCCGCTCACTCCGACCAATTTCCCTTACTTGTATTATTACTAATTACTTCGGAATAGGTATTTATATAGAGGGAATGAGGCATTCAATACAAAAACTCTGCCTCAGTGATCTCGGAGGTTAGGCAGACGCCGCAGCTCCAATTTTCCAACCAAATTTTTGCCTACAAGTAATACAAGACCTTCGGAGAGGATATTTATATAGAGGGAGTGAGGCATTCAATACAAAAACTCAGCCTCACTGAAATCCTCGGAACAGAGGGTTTCCCCCTTCGCAGGCTCAGGGAAAGCAGACCAGCCAAGACACGGTCTCTTCAGACTCAGGCTACCGCGTGTCCCAGGCTGTTCCGCTGACCTCCAGAATTCCGCCGAACACCACAAAACAAGGTCTGATTTTCACAAGGCTCAGGCACTCCGGCTTATTTTTCCCGAACACCACAAAAACAAGACCACTTTTTCCAAGGCTCATCGGATCAGGCTCAACCTCCTCAGAGAGAAACGAAATCCCCGGAGAGCAAATCAACACGACCAGAACCAAAGAATCAGCCTCGGAGAGAGAAACCTGATGCCAGAGAGAAAGAAACAAGCCTCGGAGAGACCACTCTATGAGAGAGCCGTGTAAGAGACAGCCTGATCAGGAAAGCCAGATCACTCACCGGAGAGAAGAATTGGTGTCGTGTAGGAGGTAGAGCCTTGTGAGAATTGCCAGTAGGTAGAGACCGTGTGGTAAAGATTGGAATAGTGGTGGGAAAAGCGGAGGGATGGAAATTTGGCGGGAGTGCCGCCTCTGCCATCGCCACGCCCTCACACCGAACCTTGGCTGCCCTCACCTCGGGAAAGGCTTTGCCTACATCCGTCTACCAAGCCAAGGGACTTCGGGAAAGGCTCTGCCTACATTTTTCGAGAGAGCCAAGGCGCTGCGGCCCTGCCGACCTACCGCTGCCTCATCACCGTGGGATCGGGAAAGGCTTTGCCTACATTCACCTGGAGCTGCCGTGGGGTCTGCCTAGATGCCTGCCTAATGACCGAGGGATTGGGAAAGGCTTTGCCTACATGAAGCGGTGGCCACCAAGGTATCTGCCAAGGCAACGGGATCACCGGAGTCGCCAAGATCCATCAACCAAGGCACTGAGAAAGCCGCACGGTTTCCTGTTACCGAGGCTCAGCCAAGGCAGTCACCACGGCACTTGCTGAGAGGCGAAAACCGAGGGGTCTCGGGGTAGGCGGAGTTTTTGTATTGAATGCCTCATTCCCTCTATATATAACCCTATTCCGAAGGTATTTAGTTCTTATAACAGTAGAAATAATTGGCGGAGAAATCGCCTCAGAGAGAAAGGGAAAATCGGGCCGCGCCGCCCTCACCTACTGGCTCAGGTCAATCTGAGCGCCAAGGTGCTGAAGATACATATCCGCCTTGAACCACAGCTCTTCACGAAATCCTCGGTATTGAGCCTCGGTCATCATGTCACCAAGGCTCTCAGGGAATTCGCCTCTCCAGATGGCCACGGCTTCTGCCACTGACAAACTCCGGCTCACCCGTAACCGTGCACCTTTGGCTTTCACGAACAGCCGTGGCCCACGCTCTGGATGGCTGGTCATGTAAATTTCGATCTCGGCGAGGTCGTTTGGCATCGGCGCACCCGTTGGATTATCGTAGATTATCCACCGCTGATATTTGGAGTGCTCCCCTGCTCTCTTGCAGAGAAACTACATGGAGTGTTGAACAGCAGGAGCCTAACAGGATGCTTATGTCACAATTTTCTACCGATTTCGACCCGACGACTCTCGATCAAGAATCCATCGAGCAGATGGCATGGCTGATGGGTGTCGACCTTGAAGCACTCAGAGCCAAAGAAGCCGAGCGCGCTCGACTGCACGAGATCGCCTGGAAGCGCAAAGACGATCCGAACTGGGAAACCTCAAAGGCCTTTCACCGCTACGAAGAGGTCTTCTCTCACAACGGAAAACAGGTCTTCTACAACGACTGGCACGATGTCTACGCGATCTTCGGACTCAAACGTGGGATGAAAGACGTCAAAACGCTCGATGAAGCGATTCGGTTGGTTTATAACGACTAGCGTTTTGACAACTTAACTTAACCGAGAAAGTAAAATTGAAAGACAAGATCGAACAAGCGCTGATGTCGAAAGGCTGGCTCAGACTATGGATGGTAGGCAGTGCGATTTGGGTTCTTTACTGCTCTTATGACTTTTATCAATTTGTCCAGGCTTGGTCTTACTCACCAGCTTACATATACAGAAACTTCTTAATGATCACCGCTGGGATTCCTTTGGTGGCCTATCTTTCTGGAATCATCGGACGCTGGGTTATTCGCGGTTTCATTAACTAACCATGTCAGGAGTCGCTGGATACTCTGATCCGTGACTCCATCTCCCTGCACACTCCCTCGCCAGAGCACCAAATTTGCTCACCAAGGCGTTTTCTTTCCTTGAGCGCTACGTCGGTATTGGTCGACTGCTATTGCGGCTTAAAACGAAAAATAGATCGGTTTTAAGCATCCACAAGGGAGGGTCGCATTTGCCCTCCCTACACATTTCACTCACCTCTAAGACGGCGTCGAATAGCGGGATTGTCTGCCAGGAACTCATCAAGACTGTAGCCCACACCCTCGGCTATTTTCCGATAGTAACCTGTCAGAATCTCTGTTGCCTGTGGTTCAGGGGTTTGCGCAAGCACCATGGCAAACTCCAGCGCGCTGTTGTAACCCCTCGCATCGGCCTCGGCCTGTAGCGCCCCATGAATGCTCATTCTCCTGGCGGCCAGAATCTGCTCAACCTCCTCTTCCTCAAGACCAGGAATAATCTGAAATTCTCGCTCAGCCTGCACTTGGAGCTGAGGATTGGCTTTCAAGAGAATATCAGCGCCTTGGCGAATGATGTCGTTTTGGATGCTGGTAGATTGGTTCATGTGCGTCTCGATTAAGTGAGGTGACGACCTACGCTACTATGGCTGGCCAGAATTTATAAAACGCAAACTACCACGGTCTTCAGGCTTCCAGGCTCCCGAAACAAACAGTCTTTTTCTTCCAGGCTACGTGAGTGCCTTAGTAAGTCATCGCATACTTACTTCAGGAACAACATCACGTTTACCTATGACACGTATGGAGCCTCGAATGACCGTCTTTAACCTTCATCTCAACGCATCGACTGTCGGTAATCCGCTAAGACTACCCGAGATCATGCAACTGGATCTTCGTAACGCCGATGATGAGCTGATCAGCGGTGTGACTGTCGTCGTCGGAACGGCGTCGCTAACGGTTACGCTGCAAGACATCAAGGACGCCAGTCTTGTGCCTCACTGCAAAGGGATGATTCATCTGACGACTGCCGTTATGACCACGCTAATGACCAACTTTAAGGAAGACCACAGCCTGATTCATGACGTGTTTATCTGCGAGACGACCGGAGAGACGAAAGCGCTACCACTATCACTATGACCGTCTAACCAAGACAGGAGCGCTCCCCGTGGGCGCTTTTGTTGGTGCACTTGGAGCCTTGGTGGTTTGGGAAAGGCTCTACCTACATTTGAATACGCCGAGCCAAGGGTTTTTGGGAAAGGCTCTACCTACATTTTTGCCGACCGTGCCAAGGCATAGCGGTTGAGGGTCTATGGCGGCTGCGGTTAAGACGTAGCCTCGGTTGCGGACAGCCTCATTTACATTTGCGGTTAAACCTTATTAACGGATGCGGTTAAACCTCACCCTTATTTGCGGTTAAACCTCACCCTTATTAACTTGCCTCACGAGTTCAAAGTGCCGTCAATAAAAACAATCGTTGAAAAAACTTTTTATAGCTTTAACGATAAAAAGCATTGACGCCTTTTGTCTTTGTGATAATCGCACGCGCTTTTCCTTATTGCGCAGCGCTAGAAATTTTTTTAAAAAAGAGTGAAAAAAGTGCTTGCGTGACGCGTCACGCTGTCTTAATATTCTCACATCGACAGCGGAAACGTCGATACTAGCGGAAACAAGCTAGTTGCTCTTTAACAAAATAAATAAGTAAGCGCTTACTTCGCTTTACAACGAAAAACTCTATCTATTTAATCGGAGCTTTAAAAATGAAAGACTTAATCAAGATCGCAAAAACTGTTATCGCCTCTGCTAATCCTAAAAAAGAAGCGCTAGACAGCAACGCTAAGCAATTAGCAGAAAAATTCTCTACTTTAAAAGTAGAAAGCAAAAATCCAGAAATTAAGCAACTGAAAGAAACCATCTTTAACGCTGCTACTCTGCGTTTAGATAACTACAACTTTAAGAAAGAAAAGCAGGAGATTGAATACACTGATTTAACAGTGGAAGTTACGCACGCTAAATACAACGCTAGTCTATTGGAGTTAGACACTAAAACAATGCAATACACGCTAAAGCGTAGCATTGATTTAGCTAGCGCAGTGAATCAAAGTCGTGAATACAAAAAGCGTCTTAAATCCATGCTTACAGCGTGCGCGCATCGTGACGCAAGCAAGCTAGACAAAGCGCTACTTGCACTGCAACAAGCGCTTAAAGCGAAGGAGTATAGCGAATTAAGCGTTGAACAAATTCAAAAAATAATGGAGCATTCGACAGCGACGCAAGCTAACTACTTTAAAAAGTTTGCACACGAATTAGGAGTCGTTACAGCGTCACGCTCCAATGCAATTCCGATGATAATCAATAAAGATAACGATGTTTATAAAGACTTCGTTTCTCTATAAATAAAAACGCGCTACTCTTCGGATTAGCGCTTTTATTATTGGAGCGCTGAGCATGTTAAAGTTTAAGATAGTGAATAGCGTTTTAATGTTAAGCAATAACGCTTTAACAGTAGAAATAAACGAAAACAAAAACACAATAACTTATATAACAAACGATAATCGCTTTATAGAATCGCTTTATATAAATCGCTTATCCTCCTTATATCGTGCGTTAGACTTGCTAACGCTAAGTGAGAATAAATCACAACAAGACGTAAACGACTTATTAGCGCGTCATGTATCGCACGTTGAAAGTATCGCACAGCAAGCAAGCTAGAACGCGTTAGAACAGCGTTCTAAGCGACGACAGCGCTTAGCTAGTATGAACGCATAGCTAAGCGCTTAAACGCTCTTAAACGCGCTATTTGATAACCACAGCGCAAAGCGAGCGCAGATGATAGCTTCCCTCAAATAAGAAAAGTCTTAGAAATTTGAGCAAGTGCTGTGGGCATAGCCGCCTATTCGCCGAGCGTTCGGAAAAGTCCCCTTATACCAGGCCAGAAGCTGGCAATTCTCAACCTTATAGCAAGATATCAACCATTCTTCCTCGCCATTATCAAGGCTTCTTTGACCTCCCTAGATCTATCACCTTTCCTTCCCATAGTCATATGATCGTGATCTATCTCCTCAAACCATATTGTGTAGTCAACCATTTCCAAGTTGGCGATATCGATAATATCTTGCACACCTAACATGCCCGTATTCGAGTAGCTAAGTATTAGGTCACTACCACTTTTAGCAACCCCGCTTAAAAGCTGAGAAAAAGCTGAGCGCACTTGAGTTTTTATACAGAAAGGGCTTTGATGACGGTCTTCACGATATCGACCTTTAACAAGCTTTCCGTTCTTAATCTGCAATGTCGGATAATCGTATTTAACAATAGTTTCTATTGCATGATAAAACCTAGAGTAATGGACAAATGCATAAGGTGGATCCGCATAGACTATGCTTGGTTCAAGATCGGAAAGAACATCCCTATAATCCTTACAAAGAATTTCGTGACCTAACTCTACAACGTTACTTTTGTTCCAAATTGCGAGTGCATTTAATTTTCTTGAAAACAAGTTCGGCACAGATGCTTGGCGATATTTATTAATATCATGCATAGAGGATTCTGATTTGGCATCACGATACTGTGCGTAGTGGCCGGTCCCTTGACTTGAATACGCCATAGCATGCATCAGACAAGTCAAACCAAGATTGTAGTCTGTCTCAGTTATATCATTAGCTTTATAAGCCACGTCTAGAGCTTGCTTGATTGAATCAATCCATAAACATTGCTCAGCACTCCACCAAGTGCCAGAATAATTTTTAGTGAACAAATGATATGAAAACTCGAAACTCTTATCAATTAGGCTTTGATTTTTAGCTTCAATTTTCAGAAACTCATCAAGAGCAACAACCTTTGGGTATTTCAAGTCATTAGACAAATGTGAACTATTCTTGTCAAAGTAACTCTGTGCGAGACTTAATATTAAATCAGAGCTAATATTGCTAACTTTCTTAAGATAGCAAGATGAAATAACAGCGGAGTAGCTTTGGATATCATTTGAGATAATTTTCTCAGAACCGCCAAAACCACCAGAAATAGCACAAGCTCCTGAAAACAAATCAACGATAGGTTTACCAGGAACATGTAGCTTCGAGATCGCACTGGAAATAAAGGGCAATAACTGCGCTTTAGAACCCATATATTTAATTACTTGAGGATAGGCTCTAAAAGCAAACTTTTTATCCGAATTAATTTCGTTTAAATTAAAACCAGCATTTAATTCCAAATTCCCAAGTTCAGGCTGCTTAACCTCAGTCATAACCCCTCCGATTGCCACACTTCATACAAATTATGGTGGGCAAAATTGGCAATTGCAGCAAAATATGATAAAGATCCATCCGCACACACAGTAAGGGAGCAGGTCTGATGACAGATCATTTGGAAAATAGTTTACATCAACGCTACGAAGTTTTTCAATGGAAACATCCTGAATCGCCCCGGGTATTCTAGACACCCGTTAGGCTCTTAAAGTAACGCCTTTCATACTCAACCGGTGACAAGTTAT
>NZ_JAWJBT010000024.1:0-65863 GCF_046536035.1 Halomonas sp. SIMBA_159 | reverse complement strand
CTGGCTCTGGCTCTGGCTCTGGCTCTGGCTCTGGCTCTGGCTCTGGCTCTGGCTCTGGCTCTGGCTCTGGCTCTGGCACAGCTTCCTGGATCGGAGCGGGCGCAACCTGCTCTTCTGCCACGGCTGGCTGAATCTCTTCTTCGGTCACCGGTTCTGGAGCCGAATCAGCGACGCTTCCAGGCGCGGGCGCGGGCGACTGAGTCTCTTTAACCTCGGCCTGCGCCTCTGCTGGTGTAGAGGCTTCAGGAGCAGGGGTCGCCTCGTCAGCAGGCGTGCCTTCGGGTTCCTCTGGCAGTCCCTGCTGCTCTTGGGCGTCCTGGGGCTCCTGCTGGGAGTCGTGCTTTTTCTTACGTTTGAAAAAACCGAACATAGGTGTCATCCGACTAAATAGGTGAACATTGCGATTATCCTACCACCGCAGACCAAGACTTTGGATAAGTAGCCCGCTACAATCCGCGTTATGAAACGACAACGCTCTTCTCACTCATCTTCTCGCACATCGACGGCTCGGCGTGGGTCTCCTCAACCGCCGGGTAAGCTGCGCATTATCGGTGGCGATTTTCGCCGCCGCATGCTGCCGGTACTCGACCACCCGGGCCTACGCCCGACACCGGATCGTGTGCGTGAAACGCTGTTTAACTGGCTGGGCCAAGCGCTTTACGGCAAGCAGGTACTTGACCTATTTGCCGGTACCGGCGCGCTCGGCATTGAGGCGCTTTCTCGGGGCGCTGCACACGTTACCTTTGTTGAGCGCGACCGGCAGGTCGCCACTCTGATCAGCGACAACCTCGCCACCCTAGGGGCAACGCAAGGCCATGTCGTGACGCGCGATGCACAGGTGTATCTTGCCGAGCCTGGGCAACCGGCCGACGTGGTCTTTCTCGACCCGCCGTTTAACCAGGGCCTGGCAGCGCCGTGCTGCGCCGCGCTGGAAGCAGGCGGTTGGTTAGCCAGTGATGCCATGATCTACCTGGAAACCGAACGTTCGCTTACGCCTACAGTGCCCGCTAACTGGCAATTACACCGCGAAACCCAGGCGGGTGAAAGCATGGCGCGACTCTATCAACGCCTGCCTGCGTAAAGCGCTTGCCGACATCTTACAGCAGCGTTACGCTCGCCCCACTGATTGGCAGATTGATTCGCATTTTTGATGTCCATGAATGACAGGCCACTGCCTGTCACTTGTTACCGGAGGTAGGCATGAGCCTTGAGCTTTTTAATCAGTTAGAACAGAAAGTCACCGACACCGTTGAGGCGTTGGAGATGATGAAGCTGGAAAACGAAGAGCTGCGTAACGAAAACGCCCAGCTAAAGCAGGAGCGTGAAGAGTGGGAGCGTCGTTTACAGGGCGTGCTTAGCAAGTTCGATGGTATGGATGACAGCAGCGCGTCTTAAGCCAACGGCCGCGACATTAATAGTGCATCCTCACGCCCGGTCGTGCCCTTTGCGGCCGGGTAGTAGCCCTTCCGACAACCATCTTCCCCAAACCCCGCCTGACGATACAGATGAATGGCTCGCTGGTTACCGGCGCGCACTTCCAGCAGCAGCCGCTCCGCTTGCCACTGTGATGCCACCATCGCTACATCGTGAAGCAGTCGTTGGCCAATGCCCTGTCCTTGGCAGGCAGGCAGTACGCCAATTGCCTGTAGCTCTGCGTCAAAGGGCAGCTTGGCCACCAGTGCGTAGCCAACAAGCTCCTCCTCCTGCCACGCTCCCAGCACTACCGCATCATCATCCGCCAGTGCCTCATTCAACTGCTGCGGGCTCATACCGCTGCAGGCGACGGCTTCCAGTGCGTGCAACAGCGCTGCGTGATGTGCCTTTAGCCTACCGATCACTCACCGCCCCACTGCTTGCTGAGTGCCGCCAAACGCGGCCATAACGCACGCTTAGCGCTAGCCTGCTGGATAAGCGATGCCAGCCGTGGGCCTTGCCATACCGGCAGCTCAAGGCTGCTGCTTTGCCCGTTTGCCAACGCTACTACTTGAGCCAGCGGGGAATCCTCTGGGGCATCTTCTGCGCCCCACCAGAGCACCTGCTCCAATTGCCAACCCTGGCGACTAGCGGCCCCAGCGATAAACGCGGCCACCCCTTCTTGCGCTTCTTCAAGCGGCTCTTCGGGGGTGAAGGAGGTCGCCATAGGTGGCCATTTAAAATAGGTCACCTTGGGCATGTCGCCCTTATGCACGCCCGCTGCACGCAGTATATTCGCCAGCAGTTGCTGCTCCACCGGTGACATCTCGCCTTCACAAATACTTAACCAGCGCCCGCCGACACACAGGCACGAAAAACTAAAGTTAAGCGGTTTGAGCGGCTCGGCCGCACTTGCGCTGGGTGCAGGCGTCGCACTGACTTCCGGCGGTGGTTCAGCCGCTGGCGCATGACCCAGCAGAGCCCTTACCGCCGACGGCGAAGCAACGGTAGAGCTAGGCTCCGCAACAGGTGCTTGGCTGCGCGGACGCGGCGCAGGGGCATCATCTAATAGCGCATGCAGCCGCTCGCGGGGAGGCGTCTTGGCAGGCGTTTCGTCCCACTCGCATGCCTGCGTAGGGAGTGCGTTGGGTAACTGATAACGGGACGCCCAGGCAGTAATGCCCATGGCATCCAGGTAGTGCCGACGCGCAACTTCGGGTGTCACTGCCCGCCGCCACGACAATTAGGTGAATTCGGCCGCGCAGCGCCTCGCGCCTGCCACTCTTTGGGCGTATAGAGGTGTAGCGCTAGCGCGTGCACGGGGCCCGAGAGCTCATCCGCCAGCAGCGCATAAATTTGCTGGTGGCGCTTAACGGGCATTATGCCGTCGAAGCTGTCGCTAACCAGGGTAACTTTGAAGTGGGTTTCAGAATTCGCCGGCACGTTGTGCATATGGCTTTCGTTTTCGACCTGCAGCACGTCAGGGGCTAAGGCCGCTAACTTCTGCTCTATCTGTGTCTGCATCGTCATGGAAGGCTCCTTCAATCAGCAACTCACTTATTGTACGCCCTTACCGGCCAGCAGACGATGCCCGCCGCTCAACCAGAGCGCGCTGGGCCACGCGAACCCGCGATAGACTTGCCAACAAGGCCAAGAACGTTGTTCCGGCTCCCAGCCACAGGGTAACTTGGATAGGTGCTCCCAACGCGAGGGCAGCACCCACCAGTGCAACCCCAAACGACTGCCCTACCGTACGCGTGGTACTCATCACCCCTGAGACGTTTGCGCTGCGCTCCGGCGGCAGGCTGCCCATCATTTCGCGATTATTCGGCGGCTGGAAAAGGCCAAAGCCAATACCGCACAGCGCCGTGCGCCACAGACTGCCCGCTACTCCCGTACTTTCATCCACCAGCGCCAGCGCCACCAATCCCACAATCAGCAATACCAGCCCCACGCTCGACAGCAAGCTAGGGTTAATACGGTCTGCCAAGCGCCCGGCAAGGGGCCCAATGACCATAATGGCCAGCGGCCACGGGGTGAAGAGCCACGCGGTTTCTAAAGGCGAAAACCCCATCTGCTCTTGGTAAAAGAACGACAGCGCCACAAAGGTTAACCCCTGGCCGATAAACGCCAGCCCTGATGCCGACACCGCCAGCGTAAAGCGCTTCTCAGCAAACACACTCAGCGGTAATAACGGGTAAGGGGCACGACGCTGGCGACGGATAAACAGCCCACACGCGGTCACGGCCAATAGTGCCCAGCCGCCGCTTTGCCAAACGGGCGCGGCGTGCCCGACGGCATCCATGGCGACAAAAAAGCTCGCCAGCATCACCATAGAGTACACCGCGCCCAGCGTATCGAAGCTGCCCTGGCGGGGTGTATCCCGCGGCAGCGCACGGTGAGCTAGCCAAAGAGAGCAAAGCCCTAACGGCACGTTCAGCGCAAACAGCCACGGCCAGTCGGCAAACGAGAGAATCACCCCGCTGAGCGTTGGGCCTGCCGCATAGCCTCCCGCCACCACCAGTGCGCTTAAGCCTAGGGCGCTGCCTAATAGCCTAGAGGGAAAAATAGCCCGATAGAGCGATGGCCCGATAGAGAGCGTCGCTGCCGCCCCCAAGCCCTGTAGCGCGCGAAATACCAGCAGCGTTTCTAGATTGCGTGACAGCGCTGCCCCCAGCGCGGCGAGTACGAAGGTCGCCAAGCCAAATAGGTAAAGCCGCCGACGAGTAATCAGCTCACTCACACCCGCAAAAACCAGCAAAAACGCCGCACACACCACCTGGAATAAGTTAGTAATCCAGACGGCCCGCGAGGCAGACACATTTAGGTCAGCGGCAATCGTAGGCAGGGCGAGGTTGATCATGGTGGTATCCACCACGGCCATGAGCGTACCCGTAACCAGTGCTAAGACAGCGAGCAGGCGCTCTGGCCCTGGCAGGCCATCGTCGCCGGGGCGAGTTTCAAACAGTCGCATGGTGATGAGTTCCTAAACAACACCCTCTGAAACGGCGAAACCGGCCGAAGCCGGTTTCACAATGCGCTTACGCTAAAAATAATAGCACGCTAATCTTGTTCGCTGTCGAGCAGCAACGCGTCGTCCACCTCTGAAATTTCCAGGGCGGTTTCGTCGTCTAGGTCGATGGCTAAGTAGCTGTGTTCAACGCGCAGGAAATCCTGAAACAGTGACCAATCCAGCTTCTCTGGCCACTGGCGCTCATCCTCTTCCCAAGCACGCAGTTCGGTTTCGAGAATTTCAGCGTGGCGGTCACGGACAAACGTTTCCAGCGCCTCAGGGGTATCCATTTCAGGAATGAGGTACACCGTACTTTCACGTTCGACGTCGTCCAGGGTCAGGTCGTCGTCTCCCATGGTGGGTTCGAGCGCATTGATCCAGTCCACGAAGGTCTGGGTCGGCCTGACGCTCAGGGCAGAGCGATTTAGCAGTTTCATTGGATTCTCCTCGCCGTCGAAACGTTGACCATTATGGGCGCTAAGTCGCGCCCTTACCAACTTTTCGTCCGCCACCGCCAAGTTTAGCGTTAATCGACCTCAGGGCGCATCGCAGGGAACAGCAGCACGTCTCGAATAGAGGCACTGTCGGTAAACAGCATCACTAAACGGTCAATACCAATCCCCTCGCCTGCCGTGGGCGGCAAGCCGTACTCCAGTGCGCGCACGTAGTCGGCGTCAAAGTACATCGCTTCTAAGTCGCCGGCGTCTTTTTCCGCTGCCTGCTCACGGAAGCGCTCTGCTTGGTCTTCGGCGTCATTAAGCTCGGAGAAGCCGTTAGCGATCTCGCGACCACCGACGAAGAACTCAAAGCGGTCGGTGACGAAGGGGTTGGCATCGTTACGACGCGCCAGCGGGCTGACTTCTGCCGGATATTCAGTGATGAACGTGGGCTGGTCCAGCTTGTGTTCCGCCACTTCTTCAAAGATCTCGGTTTGAACTTTACCCAGGCCCCAGCTCTCTTTGACCTTGATGCCCAGTTTTTCCGCCGCAGCGCGGGCAGCATCCAGGGTATCCAGGTCGGCATCGGTGATGCCGTCACCGTGCTCAAGAATGGCATTGCGCAGCGTCAGGCGGTTGAAGGACTGGCCAAAGTCGTAGCTTGTCCCTTGGTAGGTAATCAACGTGGTGCCCAACACTTCCTGCGCGGCCGTGCGCAGCATGGCTTCAGTCATGTCTAAAAGGTCACGGTAATCTGCGTAGGCCCAGTAGAACTCCACCATGGTGAACTCGGGGTTATGCCGCGTAGACAGCCCTTCGTTACGGAAGTTACGGTTAATTTCAAACACTTTCTCGAAACCACCCACCACCAGACGCTTCAGGTAAAGCTCCGGCGCAATACGCAGATACATATCAATATCCAGCGCATTGTGATGAGTGATGAACGGGCGTGCCGCCGCGCCGCCGGGAATCGGCTGCAGCATCGGCGTTTCCACTTCCATAAAGCCACGGGCTTCAAAGAAGCGACGCATGGAGCTGATCACCGCGGCACGGGTCTCGAACACCTTACGGGACTGCGGGTTCATGATCAGATCGACGTAGCGCTGGCGGTAGCGCGCTTCTTGGTCGGTCAGGCCATGGAACTTGTCCGGCAGCGGGCGCAGGCTCTTGGTCAGCAGCTGCGCCTCTTCCATCATGACGTACAAGTCGCCTTTACCCGACTTATGCACCGGGCCACGCGCCGCCACGATATCGCCGATATCCCAGCCTTTGATGTCTTCCAGCACGTCTTCCGGCAGCCCTTTTTTGTCTACGTAGAGCTGAATTTGGCCTGCCACGTCCTGGATGACGATAAACGGGCCGCGCTGGCGCATCACGCGCCCCGCTACAGACGCCTGATGCCCTAGCGTTTCCAGCTCGGCTTTCTCTTTCTCACCCAGCAGGTTGTGGAGCTCGACGGTTAAGCTGTCGCGGCGAAAATCATTCGGAAAAGCGCTCTTACCCTGCTCAGCGGCACGCTCACGACGGGCAGTGAGCTTGGCACGGCGCTCGGCAATCAGGTGGTTTTCGTTGTCGAGAGAAGACGCGTCTTGGTTAGCCATCGGGCACCCTATTTATGTTCAAACGCTAAAAAAGATTACAAACCCTGCTTCAGGCTGGCGACGATAAACTGATCCAGATCGCCATCAAGCACCTTGTCGCAGTTGCTGGACTGAACGCCGGTACGCAGATCTTTAATGCGCTGATCGTCCAATACGTAAGAGCGAATTTGGCTACCCCAACCGATATCGGCTTTGGAGTCTTCTGCTTCCTGCTTGGCCGCATTGCGCTTTTGCATTTCAAACTCCCACAGCTTCGCTTTTAACTGCTTCATGGCGAAGTCGCGGTTGGCATGCTGGCTGCGCTGGTTCTGACACGCCACCACAATGCCCGTGGGCTCGTGGGTAATCCGCACGGCAGAGTCAGTGGTGTTAACGTGCTGACCACCGGCACCGCTGGAGCGGTAGGTATCGACGCGCAGATCAGAGGGGTTAATTTCCACCTCAAAGCTATCGTCGATTTCAGGTGACAGAAACACCGATGCAAACGAGGTATGGCGGCGGCCGCCGGAATCAAACGGGCTTTTACGCACTAAGCGATGAACGCCGGTTTCCGTGCGCAGCCAACCAAATGCGTGATCACCCTGAATATGGATGGACGCTGACTTGATACCTGCCACTTCGCCCGCCGAGATTTCGATGATTTCGGCTTTAAACCCATGGCTTTCTGCCCAGCGCAGGTACATACGCAGCAGAATATTGGCCCAATCCTGCGCTTCCGTGCCGCCAGAACCCGATTGAATATCCAGATAAGCGCTGTTCTCATCCATTTCTCCCGAGAACATGCGGCGAAACTCGAGTTTTCCTAGGGCGCTTTGCAGGCCATCCAGCTCTTTACGCACTTCCTCAACGGTGCCTTCGTCCTCTTCCATCTCGGCGAGTTCCAGCAGGTCGCGGCTATCGGCCAGGCCCTGATCTAACTCGTCGATGGTCGCTACAATAGCTTCGAGGGAGGCACGCTCTTTGCCCAATTTCTGGGCATAGTCTGGGTCGTTCCAGACGTTGGGGTCTTCAAGCTCGCGGGAAACTTCTTCTAGCCGATCTTTACGCTCGGCATAGTCAAAGATACCCCCTAAGAACGTCTGTCCGCTCAGACAGGTCCTTGATCTGGTTATGAATCGGGTTGGTTTCCAACATGGATCGCCCTAGCCTTGTTCAGTAAATAGCGGGGTCTCATGCGCGCTAAAACGCGGCTTAAAAGAGACAGGCGCCGCTGAGGTGACTCGCAGCGTGGCGCTTAACACCTTCGCGAGCCACCCCAGCGGCAGAATTCTGGCACGCATTGTAACGAAACCCAGCGCATACCGCATCCACCCAGCCCTTCGTTGCTAACGTAAAAAACCCGGCCGAAGCCGGGTCAGTAGGTCGAAGACCGATCAGTAAGCGCGAGCAGCCGATCAGAACCGATAGGTCAGCTGAGCACCAAAGCCGTGAGCTTGGTTTTTGTAGTCAGCCGAGTAAGTGGCGCCGCCAACGGGCACACCACCGGTCTGGGCACTGGCAAGCAAGTCTTGACGATCTTGCTCAACAAAGGTGCTGCGCTCGGTAAGGTAGGAGTAGGCGAAGTCCAGCGTCAGATCCGGGGTCGGGCTCCAGCCAGCGCCAACAGAGAAGATACGACGCTCATCGGAGGGAATACGTACGCTACGGTCTTGGTCATTGGTGGGAGTAAAATCTAGCGTTACGCCAGCGCGCAGCGCTAACGTCGGCGTTAGCTGATACTCACCGCCAGAGGCAAAGGCCCAGGCATTTGAGTAGTTTTGCTGCTCGTTGGTAATTTCGTTACCTTGGCTACCGATGATTGAGATCTCTTCAAACTGGCTCCAACGCACCCATGATGCGCCGAACATCAGCTTCAGGCGGTCGGTCATTTGTTGAGTTAGCGAGAAGTTAACCGTTTCAGGAGTGGTCAGATCCAGGTTAGCGGTATCCGCACGTACCACGTTGCCCAGCGGGTCTGTGGCTTGGAAGGTGCCTTCCAGTTCGTAATCAACCGCAGAACGATAGGTCAGGCCAAGCGTTGTTTCTGGCACCGGCTGATAAATGACGCCCAGGTTATAGCCCCAGCCATCGTCATCACCCTCTACCCGTGAATCGATGTCACCCGCCGCATTAAAGGCAGCGCTAGTGGGCAGTTGACGACGCAGCTCGCCTTCTACTTGGTTGTACGTGATACCGATACCGGCCGACCACTGATCGTTAAAGCGGTAAGAGACGGTCGGCTGCGCACTCACTACACGAAGCTCGGTGTAATCGCCAAAATAACGGCCCTGGAACGTATCCTCGTACTCGGTTTTAGAACCGAACGGTGCGTAAACGCCAAAACCAAACGCCAGCTGTTCATTGACGGGATGAGCATAGAACGCGAAGGGCACTAAAGTGCCTGGCACCATATCGCCATCGTTCGTTCCAGGAATCGCACCGATAGGCACCTGAGTACCGACGGGGGCACCGCCTTGAGCAACACCGGCATCCAACGTGCGGTTCGCCGTGACATTACTAATATCCGTATCGACGCTTAGGAAAGTACCGCCCGCCGTAATCTGCGCGCGATCGAGGAACGACATACCCGCCGGGTTACCGTACACAATGGTGGCATCGTGCACGTTGGAGCTCCGCCCTGCATGGCCATAGCCTTGCCCACTCACGCTCTGCTCGTTGATTTGATATCCGCCTGCGTTGGCTTGGCTAGCAAAAGCTACTGCTGCTACCGCGGCCACTAGGGTTAGTTTTTTAAAGTTATTATGCATTGTGGGCCTCTCTCCCGATGATCCGGCGGACTGTGCCATCCACCCGCGTTGTTCCTACACTTCAGTTTTCGCCCAATGTAGGGTTTGGTTCAAGGGTAAACGAGCGTTTTATTTTGTTTTTTACTTATACATTAGTCGCACGGCCGTTTTAAATCAGTGTTTTAGTCATTCCGACTGATACTGTCACGCACGCTTGACCTATGGGTAACCCAAGGGTTTTACACTATTTTAAACAACATAAATGGCGGCCCAGGAGAAAAACAGTGCTGAACGACTTAAAAGTGGGCGAACTTGCCAAACGTGGCAACGTGACTGCTGAGACTGTTCGCCACTACACAAGAGAAGGACTGCTCTCGCCCACACGCCACCCTGATAATGGCTACCAACTTTTTTCATCCACCGACCTGGAGCGGCTGCACTTTATTCAGCGGGCGCGAAAGCTGGGGTTTAGCGTGGCGGAAATCCGCGACATTCTCGCCCATGCCGACCAAGGCGATTCCCCCTGCCCGCTAGTGCGCGACCTGCTCGCTCATCGGCTGCCGCAAATACGCGCACGCATTGCCGAACTCGAAGCGCTTGCCCAGCGAATGGAGCAAGCACTGGAGAGTTGGCAAGACATGCCCGATGGCACCCCCGATGGCCACAGCCTGTGCCGCTTAATCGAAAGTTTTCCTGAGGAGGCCCCATGCAGCGCAACACCGAGCAAGCCCTCATGCTAAAACGCACCGTGCCGGGCATGAACTGCCAGGGCTGCGTCAAGCGCATGCGTGAGGCCATTCAAGCCCAGGACCCGGCCGCCCAAGTGGAAGGGTTTCCTGCAGAAAAGCGTCTGGAAGTGACCAGTTTCCTCGACGATCAAGCGCTGGATAGTGCGCTCAACGAAGCGGGCTACCCGCCCAGCAACGACGCGAGTGACGCAGCATACACAGACGCACCTGAACCCGCTGAATTGCAGAGCGCTCCCGTGGATGCGCCCCAACTGCGTCTGCTGATTAGCGGCATGACCTGCGCGGGCTGTGTAAAAAGCGTCGAAAAAGCGCTGTCCCATACCCCTGGTGTGAACAGTGCCTCGGTGAATTTTGGCACCCACACCGCACAAGTCACTGGCAGTGCTACTCAGGAAGCGCTAATGGCGGCCGTTGCTGAGGCGGGCTATCGCGCCGAACCGATTGTGGATATGCGCGAAGCCGAGCGCACGCGCGAGGCGCAAGAGGCCGTTACCTACCGCCAGCGCCTCAAGGGCAGCGTGCTGTCGCTCTCCCTCGCCATTCCGCTGATGCTGAGTATGTTCTTCTATCACCCACACCCTATGGGCGTCGGCCGCCTGTACTGGCTGGTGATTGGCCTGTTGACGCTCGCTATTTTGGCCTTTCCCGGGCGGCACTTTTTCACCAACGCCTGGAAACAGCTCAAACATCATCAGGCCAATATGGACACCCTGGTGGCGATGGGCACCGGCACCGCCTGGCTCTACTCGATGATGGTGGTGCTCTTCGCCCCCTGGCTGCCGGAGGTGGCTCAGGGCATCTATTTTGAAGCGTCGGCCATGGTGGTGGGGCTTATTTTGCTGGGCAACGCCATGGAGCTACGCGCCCGAGGCCGCACCAGCAGCGCCCTTAAACGCCTGCTCGACCTACAAGAAAAAACTGCCCGAGTGATACGCAACGGGGTTGAGCAAGAGATTGCGGTGGACGAGGTAGCGCTGGATGACCATATCCGCGTACGCCCCGGTGAACGGCTGCCGGTGGATGGCGTAGTGCTCGACGGCCAGAGCTATATCGATGAGTCGATGCTCACCGGCGAACCCGTGCCGGTGCACAAAACAGCGGATGAAGAGGTAAGCGCAGGCACGGTGAATGGCAGCGGCAGCTTGGTGTACCGCGCCACCCGCATCGGCCGCGATACCCGTTTGGGGCGCATTACCGAGCAGGTGGCCAGCGCACAAAACTCCCGCCCGCCAATTGGCGAGCTGGCCGATAAAATCTCCGGCGTGTTCGTGCCCGCCGTGATGATCATTGCAGTGCTGACGGCGCTGGCCTGGTACAACCTGGGGCCTGCTCCGGTGGTCATTCACATGCTGGTGACCGCGACCACCGTGCTGATTATCGCCTGCCCCTGCGCGCTGGGCTTGGCCACCCCGATCTCTACCATGATTGGTGTGGGCAAAGCCGCCGAGCATGGCGTGCTGGTGCGCAGCGGCGAAGCGCTGCAAACCGCGAGCCGTCTGACCACCCTGGTGGTGGACAAGACCGGCACGCTGACCGAAGGAAAGCCGCGTGTCACTGAGGCAACGGTGCTGCATAACGATAGCACCCAAGTACTGGCCTGGGTGGCCGCCCTAGAGAGCCGCTCGGAGCATCCGCTGGCCAAAGCGCTGACGGCCTACGCTGAGGAGCACAACGCTCAACCAAGCGCACTCAGCACCTTTGAAAGCGTGACCGGTGGCGGGGTGAAAGGCACTAGCGCCGACAATGTGCTGCTGCTAGGTAATGCACGGCTACTGGATGAGTCTGGCGTCGACCTTTCCCCAGCAAACGAGAGCATTCGCCAGCTGGAAGCCAAGGCGCGCTCGCTGGTTTATTTAGCGGTGAATGGCCAGCTGGCCGCCCTCTTCGGCGTTAGCGACCCGCTGCGCAAAGATGCCGCCGCCGCCGTGAAGCGCTTGCAGGATGACGGATTAACCGTGGTGATGTTGACGGGCGATAACGAACATACCGCCGCTGCGGTGGCCCGTGAGGTCGGCATTAGCGAGTTCAAGGCAGGTATGACGCCCGACGACAAGCACGCCGAGATTGAGCGCCGCCAAGCGGCAGGCGAAGTGGTCGGCATGGTGGGCGACGGTATTAACGACGCCCCCGCACTGGCCCGGGCCAACGTGGGTTTTGCCATCGGACAGGGCACCGATATCGCCATGGAGAGCGCCGGTATGACGCTGATGCGCGGCTCGCTGCACGGCGTGGCCACAGCGATTGAGCTTAGCCGGGCCACGCTGACCAACATTAAACAGAACCTGATCGGCGCGTTTGGTTATAACGTGCTGTGCATCCCAATTGCCGCTGGCGTGCTCTACCCCCTTACCGGCATGCTGTTGTCACCCATTATTGCGGGCGCTGCCATGTCGCTCTCTTCGATTACCGTGGTCAGCAACGCCAACCGCCTGCGGTTATGGAAGCCCAGCCAACAGGAGGCCGTATGAGCGTAGTGATTAACTTGGCGGGTATCGGTGTGATTGGCGTTATCGTTTGGTGGTTTTGGCTCAGTTAGGTGATGGTATAAGACAAGGAGCCATAAAATTAAAACTCATTAAATATACAGTTTGACGTCTTTTAACCAATACCAGTCTGTTGGAGATTGACGCACCCACGTCTCAAACAAATTATCCATCCCCTCTGCATAACATAGCGCCTGCTCTCTTGGAGTTAGTTTAGCGTCTATTGGCAAAGGCGGATGGACTGTCAAAGACATGTTCGCACCCTCAAGCCGAGTCACACACACTGGCACTACCCGTGCTCCATGATTCGCCGCTAGCTTTGCTGCAAGCCATCGATTTCCTTGGGTTAACGGGGACTTACCAAATGCAGGTATCAGGCCTTTTGAGCCTGGTGCGTCAGGCACCATCAGCACTCCTCCACCCTGCTCTAACGTCTTAGACAGTGCACGCATAGGCTGGGCTTGCGACGTTGACACAAACTTCGCCAATGGCATCAGCGTTTGCCTCGATCTCATAGCAAGTTTCATTCTGGTTTCAGTTTCTCGAGGCTCGTATAAAACACACTGAGGTTTTGCCAAACGCCTTAATAAAATAAACACGGTTTCCCAGTTAGCCAAATGAGGCATGACCGTCAAAAAAGGGCCCTCAACGGCATCTAAAATATCTTGATTAATAATGTTCAATGCCGGGTGATCAACCAACTTGGGCAATACTGATATCTCAGCATATACACGCCCCAGCTGCTCTGCATAAGCCTTTAGCAAAAGCCAGCGCTCACTTTCATCTAAACTACGCTCATAGAGAAACTCTAAATTGTGATAAAGCCTCTCTACCCAGAGTGCTCGGCGCTTTAAGGCTTTCTGGGCATAACGCCTTCCTTGGTATGCCCCTAAATCAGATACCAGAGAAACCGGCAGCCCTTGCATGATACCGGCTAACAGACGATCGCTGTCCATAATAGCTTTCATCGATCATCCCCGAGACTTTAGCAGCATTGGGAGTCCACCTTTAGGACGTAGCGTGAGCCGGCATTCGATATCCACGCGGTGCCCTGGTAGTAGCTGTGGTGTGTATTTCTGAGCTAACGCTGCTAAACATAGTACCCCTTCATATAGACCGAAACGCTTGCCTAAACAAACACGATGACCAACACTAAACGGCAGGTATGTAAACTTATCGGGTCGCGGCACTTTAGGTAAAAAGCGTTCCGGTACAAAATGTTCTGGAGCGTCCCATAACTTACGATGCCGATGTAAAAGCCATGGTGAAATCAATAAAACAGCTCCTGTTGTTACTTCCCTATTACGCACTTGACCTTGACCTCGCGCCTGACGGCTCAACATAGGCACGGGGGGATAAAGTCGCATAGCTTCCTCGAACACCGCCATTGTATAGGGGAGCTTTTCAACATCTTCATAACAGGGCTCCCTACCTCCCAGCACTTCGTCCAGCTCAGCCTGGAGCGTTTCCATCACCCGAGGATCATAATCCAAGAGATACCAACACCAAGCGAGTGCATTCGCCGTGGTTTCGTGTCCAGCCATAAACATAACAATGGCTTCATTTCTGACGGCCTTTCGGCCCATAGGACAGCCATCTGCACCGTCCAAGGTTGACATGAAACTGTTAACCAAGCTGTGACGATGCTGTTCAGGAGCGCTTATGGATCGCTCAATAATCCGATCGATCACTTCATGCACCTGATCCGCTGAGTAACGGATGCGTCTTTTTCTTAATGGATTACCCATCAAATTCAAAAAGGGAAGACCTACCATATCAGCAAGTTCTAAATGCTCTGAATGGCGCTGATACTCAGTAAACCCGGCAACCACCTGCTCAGCTTCTTCATCGGTCGTATCATCACCAAAAATAGTACGTCCAATAATTCGTGCTGTTAGATGTGCCATTTCCGTAAGCATATCGATGGGCTCATCTTGTGGATGCTCGGCCCATTGCTCGGCAGTTTCCATAGCGGCATCTGTCATAATAGAACAGAAACCAGGCAACAAATTGTTACTTAAAGAAGGCGCACACTGTTTTCTTCTCTCACGCCATAACTCTCCATCGCTGATAAACAACCCGTCATCAAGCAAAGGGTTTAATGCTTTACGCATTTGCGGGCTTTTTCGATCATAATTATCATGCTCTTCGAGAAAGACTTTGCGAACCGAATCGGGGCTGTTACATAAAACATAATCTTGATTTACAAGTTTCATGTTGGATGTATAAACAGAGTAGTCTCGCTCTCGCCATACTGAGAGCAAGTTATTCTGCGCGCGACGCATTCTTCCTAAAATACCTTGATGTGCCGGAGCCGGCGTCACGGTCACCGGTGGTGGCTGACTTTGAGTCAACTCTAACGCTTCAGCAAGGCGCTGAGAGTCGCATAATAAACTTGCCTTGCTCGGCGCTTTCACAGAGGCTTTCATCAGGGACACGTTCGATTCCTCATTGTAATGATTTGACGTGTAGGCACGCGTATTGGCACTGTTTCTATACTGCTCGAGGCCGTTCAACTCAACCATGCGTTACCCCACCCCTTAACTCACGCCAATATAGCGCCCCGGCTTATGGTTCAGGGCGATAATCAGGTTTAGCGTCAGCGCGCCGAGCACCGAGTAGCCTACGCGGTCTAGGGGTAGCTGGGTTAGGGCGATCAGCAGAATCACGCCATCGATGCCGAGCTGCACATAGCCCGCCCGCAGGCCGTGTTTGTCCTGCAGGTAGAGGGCGAGAATGTTGATACCGCCGAGGCTGGTGCGGTGGCGAAACAGCATCAGCATGCCAATCCCCATTAATGCGCCGCCCATCAGCGCCGCGTAGAGCGAAGGCACGTTGGCAAACTCGACCCACCCTTGCGTGAGTTCGGAGAACAGCGATACCAAGCCGATGGCCGCAAAGGTGCGCAGCGTAAAGCTCCACCCCATGCGTTTGATCGCCAGATAGTAAAAAGGCAGGTTGATAGCGAAAAACCAGATGCCAAACCCCCACCCCGTGACATAGTTCAGCAACAGCGCAAGCCCTGCAGTACTGCCGGTGAGCAGCACCGCGTGGGTGTAAAACGTCACCCCTAGCGCCACAAACAGCGTGCCCAACAGCATAGCCATGATGTCTTCATAGGGCTTGTGGGGGTCTTTAGGCAGGTCTTCCATGCGCATAGGTGCGTCCTTTTTTAGGATTATTAGAGCGGCCGCTTAAACGGCCAAGGACGCGAGGATAGCGGAGAGTATTAAACGGGGCTAGCGTGCTCCACCATCAGTTGTAGTGACTCGCGGCCGCGCCAGCGGTTGCGATTGAGCTTGTAAGCGCAGTGCAGCGTATCGCCCACGCTAAACGAGGGCAGTTCCCCCGGTGTGAGCGCGCGAAACCAAATCGCTTTGCTGGTCACGGCCCCCATGGAGAGCTCCATCATCAGGTGCGAACCTTCTGCACCCACCGGGCGCAGCGCTTCCACAATAAAGCGCCCTTCAAATAACGGCGGGTCGAACTCTCGCCCGTAGGGGCCTAACGTCTCGATTTCCACCAGCGTCGTCAGCGAGAGCTGAGCGGTCGAGAGCTCGCCATCGGTCCACAGACGCGGGTAGAGCGGTGTGTCGCCAAGTTGCTCGCCTACCGCTTGCAAAAACGCGGCTTTGAAAGCCGCTAGCTGCTCCCGTGGCACGCCTACACCTGCGGCACCACTATGCCCCCCAAAGCGCGGCAGCGACTCAGGAGCAAGCTCAAAGGTGCGCTGCAGGGCATCTCTTAGGTGCAGCCCCTCAATGGAGCGGCCGGAGCCGGTGAGCATATTGGGCGCGGCTGCCCGCGTGAGCACCACGGCTGGGCGTCCGTAGGCCTGCACCAGCCGCGAGGCGACGATGCCCTGCACGCCGGGGTGGCCATCTTCCAACAGCACCACGACGGCAGGCTCATTGGCCTCCAAGGCGGGAACGGCGAGCGCCCTCGCCTCCTCGGCCATATCCGCCTCAATCGCCTTGCGGGACTGGTTATCCCGGTCCAGCACTTCGAGTTGACGGTTCGCGACACCGTCGCTCTCTGCCAGCATAAAGTGCAGCGCCGCGTATGGGTCATCTAGCCGCGAACGGGCGTTGATCCTGGGGCCCATCTGAAACGCCAAGGTTTCAGCGTTGAAGGGCACGCTGTCGGCCCCTAACCGCGCTGCCATAGCCCGCCAGCAGGCGGCATCCATACGGTTGATCAGCGTCAAGCCGTAGTTCACCACCGCACGGTTGGCGGGGCTTCCACCCAGCGAGACGCAGTCCGCCACGGTGCCTAACGCCACGAAGGAGAGCCACGGTGAGAGCTTGGGCGTGGCCTCCGGCAGCGCACCCCACTCCACCAAGACGCCGCGGGCGAGCGACATCAGCAGCCACGCCACCATGCAACCTGCAATGGTTTTATCCGGGTAGTGGCAGTCGCTGCGGGTCGGGTTCACGCAGGCATACGCAGAGGGCGGTGGGCCTTCTAACGGCAGCGCGTGGTGGTCGCTGACCACCACATCAATACCCGCCGCCTTTAGGCGCGCAATGCGCGGCTCATCTGAGCTGCCGCAGTCGGCGGTAATCACCAGTGTGGGCAGCGGCTTTAAACTGAGCGTTCGCTCCACCAGCGGCAGGCTGATGCCGTAGCCGTCGTGAATGCGGTGACCAATTAAGCTGTGTAGCTTGTGCTCGGGCACGCCAAATAGCTCGACCAGCGTACGCCGAATGACCACGTGGGAGGTGATGCCGTCCACATCGTAGTCAGTCAGAATACCAATGGACTCGCCTTCAGCGACCGCCTGGGCAATCCGCTCGGCGGCACGGCGACCATCGGCGAGTTGTTCAGGATGCACAAGATAGCGAAGGCTTGGCGACACCAGCGGCGCAAGCTCTCCGGTATAGCCGGGCAGCCGCGATGCCAAGAGCCGCGCCTGTAGCTCGCTCAACCCTTCAGACTGCGCACGCAAATAAACAGCCTCGTCCAGGGGACGAGGCTCTAGGCGGGGCTGGCTACTCTGCTGAGAAAGTGCTGACACCTGGGTCATATCACCTCAGCGGCGGTTGTCAGCAACGAACTGCTGTACCGCGCTCAATTCTGCGGGCAACACCGTGTAGCGCTCTTCACGCTCCAACAGGTCGTCCATGTGGGTCGGCAGCGGCACACCCTGGAAGCCCGCTTTCACTACCGCCTCGGCGAATTTCGCCGGGTGGGCGGTGGCCAGGGTGATCATCGGCGTGGAGGTGTCTACACGCGCCCGCTCGGCCGCTCGATAGCCGGTAGCCGTATGCGGATCAAGAATCTCGCCGGTGCGGTGGTGGGCTTCACGAATCACTTCCAGAATCGTCTCGTCATCGACGCTGTAGCTGGCGAATTTTTCGCGCAGCTTGGCCAGCGGCGCATCGGCAAGTGCGGTGGGCTCTTGCTGGAAGCGCTCCAGCAGTGCTGCCACGGCGGCACCATCACGCTCGTAGGCATCGAACAGCAGGCGCTCAAAGTTGGACGACACGACGATATCCATCGAGGGCGCTAACGTGGCCGCCAGCTCTTTCTTGGAGAAGTCGTTGGCCGCTAGGGTGCGGTGCAGGATGTCGTTGGCATTAGTGGCGATGATGAACTGCTTCACCGGCAGGCCCATCTTGTAGGCCATATAGCCTGCAAACACGTTACCAAAGTTAGCCGACGGAACGCAGAAGCTCACTTCCCGCTGGGGCGCACCGAGAGCAACACCTGAAGCGATGTAGTAAACAATCTGAGCCATGATGCGTGCCCAGTTGATCGAGTTCACCGCCACAAGCCGTGTGCCGTTCAAGAAGTCTTGATTGGCAAAGCTGGCTTTCACCATCGCCTGGGCATCGTCAAAGTTACCTTCAATGGCGATGTTAAAGACGTTATTGGCCAGCACCGAAGTCATCTGGCGGCGCTGCACTTCGGACACCCGGTTATGGGGGTGTAGAATAAAGATATCCAGGTTGTCGCAGTGGCGGCAGCCTTCAATCGCCGCCGAGCCGGTATCCCCGGAGGTTGCCCCCATGATCACCGCGCGCTCGTTGCGCTTCTTCAGGAAGTGATCCAGCAGCCGTCCCAGCAGTTGCAGCGCCACGTCTTTAAACGCCAGCGTCGGGCCGTGGAACTGCTCTAGCAGGAAGTGGCTGGCATCTAACTGCTTAAGCGGCAACACCGCGTCGTGGTTGAACGTGGCGTACGCCTCGGTCACCAAACGGCGGAAGGTCTCGTCGTCGATCTCACCGTTCACGAACGGCTTCATCACCCGAAAGGCGATCTCGGCGTAGGAGAGCCCGGCCATGTCGGCCAGCTCCTCTTTGGAGAACTCAGGCAGCGTTTCCGGCACATAGAGGCCGCCGTCGCTGGCCATACCGGTGAGCACCACCTCTTCGAAAGAGAGCGCGGGCGCTTGCCCACGCGTGCTGATATAGCGCATCGGTTACTCTCCTTCGTCCAGGCTTTCCACGCGAATACGCGTGACGGGGCCTGCGATATCCGCCATGGCTTCGATCTCGCGGATGGCTTCGTTCATCTGCTTCTCTTTGGTGCGGTGCGTCAGCAGAATGATCGGCACCAGCTCGCCTTCAGTGGCTTCTTTTTGGATCAGCGCTTCAATGGAGATGCCCTGCTCGGCCAGAATGGTGGCCACACGGGCCAGCACGCCGGGGCGATCTACTGCCAGCAGGCGCAGGTAGTAGGCCGTGGTGATATCTTCCATCGGCATAATCGGCAGTTGGCTGACGTCTTCGTCAATGCCGCTAAACGCCAGGTAAGGCACACGGTAGTGGTGGTCAGTGGTGATATCGCGCGCCACGTCTAACAGGTCAGCGACCACCGCAGATGCCGTTGGCTCAGCACCCGCACCCGCGCCGTAATACAGCGTCGGGCCGACGGCGTCGCCCATCACCGCAATGGCGTTTTTCACGCCGTGTACATTGGCCAGCAGGCGCTCTTTCGGAATCAGCGTGGGGTGAACGCGCAGCTCAAGGCCTTGATCGGTACGCTTGGAAATACCCAGATGCTTGATGACGTAACCGAGGTTGTCGGCCTGCTCCACGTCTTCGGCGGTGATGCGCGAAATGCCTTCGGTGAAGGCTTTTTCAAACTGCAGCGGCACGCCGTAAGCAATGGAGGCAAGAATGGTCAGCTTGTGGGCCGCATCAATACCTTCCACGTCGAAGGTAGGGTCAGATTCGGCGTAACCCAGCGCCTGCGCTTCAGCCAATACGTCTTCAAAGGCACGGCCTTCGTCACGCATGTGGGTCAGAATATAGTTGCCGGTGCCGTTGATGATGCCAGCCACCCACTCAATGCGGTTGGCACCCAGGCCTTCGCGCAGCGACTTAATCACCGGAATACCGCCAGCGACCGCCGCTTCAAACGCCACGATGACGCCCTTTTCGTGGGCCGCACGGAAAATCTCGTTACCGTGAACGGCGATCAGCGCCTTGTTGGCGGTAACCACGTGCTTGCCGTTGGCAATCGCGGTGAGCACCAGCTCGCGAGCAATGTCGTAACCGCCAATCAGCTCAACCAGCACATCCACATCGGGGTTGTTAGCGACTTCAAACACATCGGTCGTCGCGTTAATGCCGGTAATATCGCAGTCGGGATGAATACTGCGGTGGGCAACCTGCTCAATCACAATCGGGCGGCCTGCGCGGCGGCTAATATCGTCCGCGTTGCGCGTCAATACGTTAAAGGTGCCGCCACCGACAGTGCCTAACCCACAAATGCCTACTCTTACCGGTTTCAAAATACTTCCCCTTTCGTGTTGGGCACCCGCAGGTGCCGCCTCTTAATTCAGTGTCTCAGCGTAATCGTTCGTCACTCAGGTGACGTTATTCATCTTCCAAGCCTAACATGGCAACGAGCCGGTCGGGGGGTACAAACCCAGGCACCATTTGCCCGTCAGGCAGAAGGATGGCGGGGGTACCCTGCACGCCCAGCGCTTGCCCCAGGGCGTACTGGTCAGCCACTGGGTTATCACAGCTTGCGCTCGCGGCAATCGCCTGCCCTTCTTTGGCCTGATTCATCGCCTCGCTGCGATTATCAGAGCACCATACCTGCTGCAAAGTAGTGGCAGCGCCGCTATCCATGCCCGCTCGAGGGAAGGCTAGATAGTGTACCGCAATCCCACGCTCGTTGAGCTCGGGGATGGTTTCATGCAGGCGCTCGCAGTAGGGGCAGGTGGGGTCGGTAAACACCACCACCGTGGCTTTAGGTTCATCGACACCCCGAAAGACCACACGCTCGCTCTCTGGAATCGCCGCCAGCGCCTCTGCACGCTCTTGGTTGCGGGACTGCTCGGTTAAATTCACCAGCCCATTATCCGCATTTTGGTAGAGGTCCCCTACCAAAAAGTGGCTGCCGTCCGCATTCGAATAGAACGACTCACCGCTCTCCAGACGAACGTGATACACCCCTTCCATGGGCGTGACACTTACCTGCTCAACTGGCATTGCCTGACCATTGACCTGTAAATTCTCAGCCAAGCGCTCGGCTACATCATCGGCGTAGGCAAAAGTAGGCAATAAACTGCCTGCTAGTACTAACAAAGGGGCGCAGGATTTCGCAACTGAGGGCATACGTTGACGCATTCTTTGATTAACCTCGCGGATGGTGTTCAGCGTGCAGTTGCTCCAGGCGCGCCTGGGCAACGTGTGTATAAATTTGCGTAGTGGATAGGTCGCTATGACCTAGCAGCAGCTGTACGACCCGCAAATTAGCCCCATGATTCAATAAATGAGTCGCGAAGGCGTGTCGCAGTGTATGTGGCGACAGCGGCCGCGATATGCCTGCGGTGATGGCGTGGGCTTTAATACGGTGCCAAAACGTCTGGCGTGTCATGGCGTTATCGCCTCGCCCAGGGAACAGCGCCGGGCGCGTGGGGTCTTGCATCAACGCCGGGCGCGCTGTTTTTAAGTATTGCGCCAGCCACTCGGCGGCCTCCTCCCCCATGGGCACTAGGCGGTCTTTATCCCCTTTGCCACGCACGCGCACCACCCCCTGGCGCAAGTTGACTGCATCGCCGGTCAGGCCAACAAGCTCAGACACCCGCAGCCCGCAGGCGTAGAGCAGCTCCAGCATAGTGCGGTCACGCACACCCAGCGGCGTGCCCACATCCGGAGCTAGCAGCAGGCGCTCAACCTCCTCTTCCTCCAGCGTATTGGGCAGACTGGGGCGCACTTTGGGTAGCGTCACATTCGCCAGAGGGTCGCTGTCGATATGCCCATAGAGCCGCGCCCAGCGATAAAAACTGCGCAGCGATGATAATACTCTGGCATTGCTGCGCAGCTGATAGCCTTGCTCGCGACGCTGCTCCATCCAAGTGCCAAAACGCTCTGGCGAGGCGGTGAGCAACGTTTCACTGTCGCGCTCAAGCTGCTGCTGCCAGGCGGTTAAATCGCGCCGATAGGCCGCTAGCGTATGGTCGCTGGCCCCTTGCTCTAGCCAAAGAGCATCCAGATAGGCATCAATCACGCTCATAGGCTAACGGTCTCACTAGAAGGCAACAAACAAAAACCCCGCCCCGCAAAGCGGTGACGGGGTTTTCCGTATCCGAGCGCTACGCGCCCGTGAAAAGCGGCTATTAACCCAGCTTTTCTTTGATACGCGCCGACTTACCGCTACGCTCACGCAGGTAGTAAAGTTTGGCTTGACGAACATCACCGCGACGCTTGACTTCGATAGAGTCAACCAGCGGGCTGTAGGTCTGGAAGGTACGCTCAACGCCAACACCGTGGGAGATTTTACGTACGGTGAAAGCGGAGTTCAGGCCGCGGTTACGCTTGCCGATTACCACACCTTCAAATGCCTGCAGACGCTCACGAGTACCTTCTTTTACTTTAACCTGAACGACAATGGTGTCGCCCGGTGCAAAAGCAGGAATCTCTTTGCTCATTTGCTCGGATTCGATCGCCTGGATCACCTTATTCTTGCTGCTCATCTTCATGCTCCTAAATAACGTAATGGCTTGCCACGCAGTTGTGGAAGGGGCAAACCGTGATCCCGGCGCTCGAAGCGAGCCACGCGGGAGTCGTTATGGGTGACACAGGTGCGCAAGCTGCTGCTGTCGCCCTGCACCGCCGCCCTGGTCTACTTTGTCTCTGCTAACTTTGTCTCTGTCAACAAAGCGGACGAGGCGTGTTCCTCGATAAACTCGTCTAACAGCCGCTGCTGATCAGCGGTTAATGTACGTCCTGCCAACAAATCAGGACGACGCTGCCAAGTGCGGCCCAAAGACTGCTTCAACCGCCAGCGCTTGATGGCTGCATGATTACCGCTTAGCAGCACGTCAGGCACATGACGCCCGTCGATCACTTCAGGACGGGTATAGTGCGGACAGTCTAACAAGCCGTCGTTGAACGAGTCTTCGATAGCGGAATCCTGATGGCCCAGCACGCCGGGTATCAGCCTTGCCGCTGCGTCAATCAGCACCATCGCGGGCAGCTCGCCGCCGCTCAGCACATAGTCGCCAATTGACCACTCTTCATCGATGTCACCTTCTACCACCCGCTCGTCGATCCCTTCATAGCGCCCTGCAACCACCACTAAAGGGCCGGCTGAGGCGAGCGCTTGAACCCCTTGCTGATCTAACTTACGCCCTTGGGGCGACAGGTAGATCACTGTTGGCGTTAGCCCAGTTGCCTGCTCGGCACGTTGGCGAGCATCAAAGATAGCAGCCCTCAGGGTGTCTACCTTCATTAGCATTCCGGGGCCGCCGCCATAGGGGCGATCGTCCACGCTGCGGTGGCGGTCAGTGGCGTAATCGCGCGGATTCCAAAACTCTAGCGCAATTCGCTGCTTCTCTATTGAGCGACTAATGACACCCTGCTGGGTAATCGCGTCAAACATTTCGGGAAACAGCGACACTACGCCAATCCACATCGCCGGGGCGTCTGTCGGCTGACTCGCTTGCGCGTCTGTTGCTACCGTTGCATCTGTATCCATCAGTTTATTCAAAGCAGGCTGGCTCATTAAAACTCAGGATCCCAGTCGACTACCATGCGGCGGTCTTCCAGGTTGATATCAACGATCACATCATTGGGCAAGAAAGGTAACAGTCGCTCGCGCTTGTCGATTGCGTCATTGTCACCACGCACCACCATGACATCGTTCGCGCCGGTTTCAAACAGGTAGCTGACCTGCCCTAACCGCTCGCCTGACTGAGTAAAGACACTCATGCCTTCAAGCTCATGCCAGTAGTACTCATCGTCGGAAAGCTCAGGCAGTGACTCTTTCGGCATTAGGATATCCGCTTGCGCCAGCGCTTCGGCTGCCGTTCGGTCATCCACACCTTTTAACTGCACCACCAACCCTTTACCTTGCCGACTCCCCTGAATCACGGTCATGCGCGTGAGGGTTTCCCCTTGGCGCACCCACCATTCGGGGTACTCTAGAATGCTGTCCATGGGGCTGGTATAGGAGTACACCTTTAGCCAACCTTTAATCCCGTGAGGGCTGGTTAGCTTACCAAGCACCACGTGTGTGTCGTCAGTATGGCTAGTTTCAAAACGCGTCATTGACGACCACTCCTGCTACCACAGCATCTATTCTTACGCGATCAACAGGCTTAGGCCTGCTTGCGCGCTTCTTTAACCAGCTCAGCAACACGACCAGACAGCTGGGCGCCTTGGCTCTGCCAGTGAGTTACACGCTCAAGATCAACGCGCAGACGTTCTTCTTGACCACGGGCAACCGGGTTGAAAAAGCCGATACGCTCGATGAAACGACCGTCACGGGCGTTGCGAGAATCGGTAACAGTCAGGTGATAAAAGGGACGCTTTTTGGCGCCACCACGTGCCAAACGAATGGTAACCATACGATAACTATCCTTCGGTTGAGGTTACGAGAGTGTGAAATAACAGATCGTTATCAGAACACTCGTCATACTGTTTTCTTGGCGCGCCGCCTGCTTAAATAAGCCATTGCAGCGCACTATCAGGACCTTCATTTACAGGAATCAGTGGGCGTGCTAACGCACGTTTTGCCAACACCTGAACATGAAGAGGCCGCATTCTACGCAAATGCGCTCGGCTTGGAAAGCCTGACAGCCAGAAAACTCACAGGCCGTCAACCTCACCAAGCGTCTCCAAACGCGATGAACGGTAGCGCTTAACGCCAGGGCAGACCGCCACCGCCGCCCATACCGCCCATGCCACCGGGGCCGCCAGGACCACCGCCGCCGCCCATCATGCCCGACATACCGCGCATCATTTTTTGCATGCCGCCTTTTTGGCCCGCCTTCTTCATCATCTTCTGCATCTGCTTGTGCTGCTTTAACAGACGGTTTAGATCAGGCACCTGCAGACCTGCACCCGCCGCGATACGGCGCTTGCGTGAGCCGTTGATGATATCCGGTTTGCGGCGCTCTTTCGGCGTCATGGAGTTAATCAACGCCTCCAGCTTGCCCAGCTCTTTTTCAGGGCCAGGGCCTTGAGCCATTTCAGCCATTTGGCCCATGCCAGGCAGTTTGCCCAGCAAGCCGCCCATGCCGCCCATTTTCTTGAGCTGCTGAAGCTGGTCGCGGAAGTCTTCAAGATCAAAGCCATCGCCCTTCTTCACCTTACTGGCAAGCTTGGCGGCCTTGTCTTTATCCACCGTGCGCTCGGCTTCTTCGATCAGCGACAGCATGTCGCCCATGCCAAGAATCCGCGACGCGACGCGATCCGGGTGGAACGGCTCCAGGGCGTCGACTTTCTCACCGACCCCCATGAACTTGATCGGCTTACCGGTGACATGGCGAACGGACAGCGCAGCACCGCCTCGGGCATCACCGTCGGCCTTGGTGAGGATCACACCGGTCAGGGGCAGCGCTTCATTAAACGCCTTGGCGGTATTCACCGCGTCCTGGCCGGTCATGGCGTCGACAACAAACAGCGTTTCCTGGGGCGCAATGGCTTTATGCAGCGCCTGGATTTCCGCCATCATCGCTTCATCGATGGCTAGGCGGCCTGCGGTATCCACCAGCACCACATCGTGAAACTGAATCTTGGCGTGCTTGATGGCCGCATTGGCGATATCAACCGGCTTTTGATCAGAGCGGGAGGGGAAAAAGTCGACCTGGACTTCTTTCGCCAAGGTTTCGAGCTGGTCAATCGCTGCCGGGCGATAAACGTCTGCCGAGACCACCAGCACTTTTTTCTTTTCGCGCTCGCGCAGGTAACGGGCCAGCTTGGCCACCGAGGTGGTTTTACCCGCGCCCTGCAAACCCGCCATCAGCACAACGGCAGGAGAGCCTTTTAGGCTCAGGCCTTCATTGGCCTCGCCCATAATCGCTTCCAGCTCTTGCTGGACGATTTTGACGAACTGCTGGCCTGGCGAGAGACTTTTAGAAACCTCTTGCCCCACCGCCCGCTCGCGCACCCGCTCAATAAACGCTTTGACCACTGGCAGCGCTACGTCGGCTTCCAGCAGCGCTTTGCGGACTTCGCGCAGGGTGTCTTTGATATTGTCGTCGGTTAGCCGTGCTTGGCCTTTGATCGACTTCAGCGTCTGGGAAAGACGCTCGCTCAGATTCTGAAACATGGGGCCTCTGCCTCCGTCGCTGTCGCCGGGCGTATTCACCGGACGAATGTGGACGCGATTATACGCGCTCGCGGCGCGAGTCTCCATGGGCGCAAGCGTTGGCGCTCGATGGCTGTGCGACGCCGCCCTGATTGGTTATAGTAGGCAGGCTGCTCTAGAGTGAGCGGAGAATATGCTTAGGTGTCTGACTTCGAGTATCACTACTGGAATGCAAAAGACGCTGTTTTAGCTCTGTTTTTTCTCAACAACGCGCTGCAAGGCGCATGGATAGCATCATGCAGGCGCTCCCGTTCGCCACGATCGCTTTTATTCTCTATGTCGCCGCTGCCATTTGGCAGGGCATGACGCTGTTTCGCCGGGTGCCTCCCCGCCAGGGCATGGTACGGTTGCTGGGTGCACTTGGCCTGCTGCTGCATATTCCGGTGGTCGTACAACTGGTTGGCGCCTCTCCCGGCCTGCTGCCCGGCTTTACGACCAGCGCCACGTTATTAATGGCGGTGGCGGTCAACGTTGTACTGGTGGCGAGCTTATTTAAGCCCATTCTGAACGCAGGCATCGCGCTTTTCCCGCTAGCGGGCATCGCTCTGATTGTCGCTACTTGGCTACCGAGCCAAGGCAGCCACAGCGGCCTAACACCGGGAATTTTGCTACATGCGGTCAGCTCTGCCCTGGCGTTTGCTGTGCTCGCCATTGCTGCCGTGCAAGCGGTGCTGGTGGGATTGCAAAACCAGGCGCTACGCCACCACCATATTCGCGGTATTGTCCAGTCGCTGCCACCGCTGACCACCATGGAGCGAGTGCTGTTTGAGCTGGTATGGGCAGGCATTGTGCTGCTGACACTATCAATTATCAGCGGCTTAATCTTCCTCGATAACCTGTTTGCTCAGCACTTGGTGCACAAGACCGTGCTCTCGCTAGGCGCTTGGATTATTTTCACCACGCTATTGGTCGGGCGCTACCGCTTTGGCTGGCGCGGCATGCGGGCGGTGCGCTGGACGCTAGGTGGCTGCGCGCTTCTGCTGCTGGCCTACTTTGGTAGTAAATTCGTGCTGGAAATTTTGCTTAACCGCTAAGCCTGCGCGCTTGGCAGTTAATGCGTTAGTACGCGCACGCTTGACACACCACTGCCATACTTCTACAAAACGAGCTTAATACGCCATAAAGGAACTTTCGACTTGAGCGACGACTTCCCCCTGGGGTTACTGTTCGGCCTGCTAGCCTTACTCATTTTGCTGTCTGCCTTCTTCTCTAGTTCTGAAACGGGCATGATGTCGATCAACCGCTATCGGTTAAGCCACCAAGCCAACAGCGGCGACCGCCGCGCCAAACGCGTGATGCGACTGCTCACCCGCCCAGACCGCCTGATTGGCGTCATCCTCATCGGCAACAACTTCGTCAATAACCTAGCGGCCTCTATTGCCACGATTATTGCTATTCACTTTTTTGGCGATGTCTCAGGCCCTGCGATCTCCACTGCGCTGCTAACCATTACCATTCTGATTTTTGCGGAAGTGACGCCCAAAACGTACGCCGCGATCAAACCTGAGCGCATCGCCTACCCGACCTCCGTGGCGCTGGAGCCGCTGCTCAAGCTGCTCTACCCCTTGGTGTGGCTGGTTAATGTGATGTCGAACGGACTGCTGCGGCTGGTGGGCGTTAAAAGCGTGGATAACGGCGGCGATAGCCTGACCCGTGACGAGCTGCGCACCGTAGTGCATGAAGCGGGCACGCTGATCCCTTACCGCCACCGGGCCATGCTGCTGTCGATTCTGGATCTTGAGAACGTGACGGTGAACGACATCATGGTGCCCCGCCATGAAGTATTAGGTATCGACCTAGACGACTCGCTGGAAGATATTCTGACCCAGATCCGGACCAGCCAGCACACGCGCTTGCCGGTCTATAAAGGCGATATCAACAATATTATCGGCATGCTGCACCTGCGCAACGCAGCGCGCTTTTTATCACGCAGCGAAGTCACTAAAGCGGCGATTGTTCAAGAGGCACGCGAGCCCTACTTCATCCCAGAATCCACACCGCTGCATACCCAGCTGTTGAATTTTCAAAAGCAGAAGCGCCGCATCGGCATCGTGGTGGATGAGTATGGTGATGTAGAGGGGTTGGTGACGCTGGAAGATATTCTGGAAGAGATTGTGGGTGAGTTCACCACCGACGTTTCCGAAGATGACGAGATTCACCAGCAGGATGACGGCAGCCATGTCATTGAAGGCACGGCGAACATCCGCGAGATCAACAAGATGCTGGGATGGCAGCTGCCCACCGACGGCCCTAAGACGCTGAACGGGTTAATCCTGGAGCACTTGGAAGCCTTCCCAGAAGGCCCTGCCTGCCTGCAAATCGGCAATACGCGAATGGAAATTCTGGAGATTCGCGACAACCTGATTACCTCTGCACGCTGCTGGCAAAAGCTACGCCTGACCCGCCGCTAACGTTTACGGCGCTCTTGGCGGCGGGCGACCTCACTATCGCCCGCTGCTTTTAGCGTCCGCACGCGGCTTTCCAAATAACGCCGCAGCGCCACACCTTCCACTTCATGCACCGCTACCGGCGGGCCAAAGTGCAGGCTGACCGGCGCTCTAAAACGCGAAGGCCACTTCTTGAGCGCTTTGCCGCCGTAGTGGGAAGTCCATGAGCCCCAAAGCCCCGCTAAACCTGCCGGTATGACCGGTACGTTATCCCGGGCAAGAATGGTTTCTAAACCGCGGCGAAAGGTATGGATATCGCCATCGGGCGTTAAACGCCCTTCTGGGAACACCATCACGATATCCCCCTGACGCAGCGCTTTGCTGACTTCATCCAGCGTGCGCCGAAGCGCCCCGGGGCTATGGCGCTCCGACTCAATGGGGATCGCGCCGACTAACTGGAACCACCACTTCAGCCAGCGGGACTCAAAGATGGGTTGATCCATCACAAAGCGCAGCGGCCGTGGGCTTCCACCGCCCAGCACTAGTGCATCCATAAAGCTAACGTGGTTACAGACGACCAGCGCAGCGCCGTGTGCAGGCACATGCTCCTGGCCATGTACCGACAGCCGATAGCAGCCACGCATGGCGACGTAAATAACACGGCGCAGCAAACAGCGCGTTGTGTTGAGACCCCATGTCACGTCACCGCCCCCCGGTGCCGCAACCCGGCCAGTACTGTGCTCATTAGTTGGTCAAGCAGCTCATCCACTTTTAGCTGCTGCCCTTGCCAATAGCCTAGGCGCTCGTTCAACCCCAACTGCACCAAGCCATGCACGCTGCCCCACAGGGTACGGCCAAGACGGCGTGCCTCTAGGTCATCCAGTGCGGGCTGATACTGCTTTAACGAGGTTTCCACCTGCGTGAACAGGGCTTCAATCAGGTCGCTCTGGCGCTGATCTAGCTCCCCTTCCTGGGCGAGGGGATAATCAAATAGCAGCTGCCAGCGGTAGCAATCCTGTTCAGCAAAGTGCCAATAGGCGTTCGCCAAAGAACGCAGCCACGGCTCGGGGTCGTCTGCAGCCAAGCTAGTGATGGTATGCTGCAAACGTGCGAGGGTGTCTACGTTGACGTGCTGCAATAAATTGTTAAAGCTGCCGTAAAGTTTTAGCAGCGTACTGGGCGCGCAGCCCACCTCTCTGGCCAGGGCACGTAGTGATAAACCATGGACTGGCTGCTTAGCCAACCACTCATCACAAGCGTTCATGACCTGCGCGTGGAGGGCATCGGGCGCATGCTGTCTAGGACGGGCCATGGCGATCTCTTCAGGTCAACGGCAAACAGGGAAGAATGCCTCATCGCGCTTTAGCGTGAGCAAGGTATACGATAGGATACCTTACATCGAACACTGTTTTCGACACTAAAACGCGACATTTAACGTATTACTCTTCCCCTCTGCCATTTTGTACCCGTGCCATAGGCATCGCGCATTTAAGGAGACCGGCATGACGGGACGCCTACACGTACAGCGCCTATCGCTCGCCCGCCTTGCGCCCAACCTTGCGAGCACCGAGCCGCTCATCGAATCACCTAATTTAGCACCGCGCCAGCCCGTCTCCGCCTTGCGCCTTGAGCAGGGGCGCATCACGCATAGGCCTCTTTTTTGGGGCCTCACGCCGCCGTGGCTAAAAGTGCTCGATCACGCCCCTCACTGCGCCCGCGCAGAAACGCTCAGTAAAAGGGCAATGTTCAACGAGGCTTTCAGCGCACGGCGCTGCGTGATCCCGGTTACCGGTTTCTATGTATGGAAGCCTCAGGCCCGCAGCAAGCAGCCGTTTCTTGTCACCCAGGTGGAGCGCGCGCCGCTGCTGTTGGGAGCGCTGTGGTGCCGTTACCACACCACGCTCACGACGTTCACTGACTCGACGGCGCTGATCAGCGTGCCCGCCAATGCCTGTTTATCGTCACTGACCGACCGCTTGCCGGTGATCATTCCGCCCGATGCGCTGCCGCACTGGCTAGATCCCCATACCGAGATAGAGACACTCTCACCGCTATTGATGCCTGCCCCATTGGAACTGTTAGGCGCTTTTCCGGTATCAAAGCATGTGAATAACCCTGCCTTTCAGTCCCCTTCTTGCGCGCACCCCGTTGGGCCAATGCTGCGCTGGACCGTGCCACAGGAGTTTTAATGTTGCGAACTACTGACGCCATTCCACCTCGCCTCACGGCGCGGCGTGCCGTTCTTGCCCTCACCATTAGCCTGCTTTGGGTGACCGCCCCCCAAAGCTGGGCAGAGGAGAACCCGATCGCAGACGTGACCACTCCGAAAGTGAGCCCGTTTGATGATCGTGATTACCGCGTTTTAACGCTGGAGAACGGGCTTCAAGCACTGCTGGTCAGCGACCCGGAAGCTGACAAAGCCGCCGCCTCTATGAACGTTCGCGTCGGCAGCGCCCAAGACCCAGACGACCTGCAGGGGCTAGCGCACTTCCTGGAACACATGCTGTTTTTAGGTACCGAGCCCTACCCGCAATCGGATGCCTATCAGCAATATATTTCCGACAACGCAGGCTCTCATAACGCCTTTACGGCCCAGCAGGACACCAACTACTTTTTTGATATTGAGCCTTCAGCGCTGCCCGGCGCACTGGACCGTTTCAGCGAGTTTTTTCTCTCGCCGCTGTTTAACGCCGATCACTTAGAGAGCGAGCGCAACATCGTCCACTCCGAGTACATGGCGCGTATTCGCGATGAATCTCGCCGCGAGAACGATGTGCTAAACCAGTTGCTCAACCCTGACAATCCCACCACAGGGTTTGCGGTGGGCAGCCGAGACACGCTGGCCAACCCGCCTGAAGGCGAGGCAACGCTACGCGAGCGCGTGATCGAGTTTTATCAGCAGCACTACGACGCTAATGTGATGAACCTCGCCATGGTCGCGCCTCAGCCGCTGGACGAACTGGAAGCAATGGTAGTGGAGCGCTTTGCTGCGATTCCCGACCATGATCTGAGCGTACCCACCGTTGACGCACCGCTCATCGACCCAGACACGTTGCCGCGCTACGTTGAGCGCCAATCGCTGCAGGACCGTCGCCAGCTGCGCTTCTATTTCCCGATTCCCGACCCTACCGACGAGTATCGCACCAAGCCCACCCAGCTGATTGCCCACCTATTGGGCGATGAAGGTGACGGCAGCCTGTTGGCGGCACTGCGCAAAGCGGGCTTGGCAGATGGCCTCTCTGCGGGTGCCGGACGCGGCGATGGCAACGAGGCGCTGTTTACGGTCTCTATCAGCCTGACCCCAGCGGGTGCCGAGCGCCTGGACGATATCGAAGCCACGCTGTTTGCCGCTATCGAACAGATTCGCGACGCAGGACTGGCGCAATGGCGCTATGACGAGCAAAAAAGCCTCAGCGAACAGGCCTTTCGTTTCCAGCAGCACGGTGCGCCCCAGCAAGAAGCTACTCGGCTAGCCATGAGCCTCTCCCGTTACCCGGTTGAAGATGTGCAGTACGCCGCGTACCGGATGGACGACATGGATAGCGAGCGCCAGCAGCGCTATTTAGACGCGCTAACGCCCGACAATATGCTTCGCTTTTACTCGGCACCGGATGTCGAGAGTGACACCGTATCGCCATGGTTTCACACCCAGTGGAAAGAGCAGCCGCCCACGGCCGTTGGTCAAGTGCTAAGTGGCTTGGCGCTCCCAGAGCCCAACCCCTTTATTGCCAGCGACTTGACCCTTCAGGCAGGCCAGGATGAGCAGCCTTCCGCACTCATTGAGGCCCCTACCTTCACAGCGTGGCACATGCAGGACAGCCGCTTTAACACCCCAAGCGTTGAGTGGCGGGTGAGCCTGCAGCACCCCAGCTCCAGCTACTCTGCCGAGGAAGCCGTCCTGACTCGCCTGCTGGCCGGCTGGCTCAATGACAGCTTAAACGAGTCGCTCTATCCCGCCTGGATCGCCGGGCAGTCGTTTAGTGCTTATGCTCACGCACGCGGTATGACGTTCTCGTTCTCCGGCTGGCGCGATGGTCAAACGCCACTGATTGAGCAAGCCCTGGAGCAGCTTCAGCAAGCGGATATTTCTTCTGGGGCGTTTGAGCGCGTGCGCTATCAGCTCCAGCGGGAGTGGCGTAATGCGCCTCAGGCTTCACTGACCGGACAAGCCAGCCGCACCCTGGGCGAAGCCCTGCTGACGCCACAGTGGTCGACCACGGAGCTACTGGAAGCCAGTCAGCGGCTTGAGAAAGAACACTTGGAGAACTTCCGTCAGCGTTTCTTAAGCGGGCTCTATGTCGATGCGATGGCTGTGGGCAACCTGACGGCTGAACAGGCACGCGACCAGGCAAACCTCATCCGTGGCACGCTCACGCCGCGTTTGACCCGTGACGATATCCCGGCTCTTGAGCCGCTGGAAGTGAGCGAAGAGCCTACCGTACTGCATCCGCATAGCACCCGCGAAGAGTCGCTGGTGCTGCGCTACTTGCAGGGCCGCGACACCAGCGCTGAAGAGCAAGCGCGCTTAAGCGTGCTGGCTCAGTGGTTGGACACGCCGTTCTACCAGCAGCTACGCACTGAAGAGCAGCTTGGCTATATCGTCAACGCGGGTTACTCACCGCTACTAGAAGCCCCAGGCATCGGTTTAATTGTGCAGTCGCCGGACGTGGACAGTAGCACCATTGCCGAGCGGATGGATGCCTTTATGGATGCTGCTCAAGAGCGCCTGAGTGCGCTGACGGATGACGAGCTCGCAGCACACCGTCAGGCAGTGTATGAGCGTTTACGCCAGCGAGACACCAGCCTGCAGGGCATGGCAAACCGCTACTGGCAAGCCACCGCCCTGGATGAAGTACGCTTTGACCGTCGTGAACAGATCGCAAACCTTGCGCTTGAGGTAAGCGCTGAAGAGCTACAGGCGCTGTGGCCTACGCTCCTGTCACACCAGCTAGATATTCGCTTTAACCCCGGTGACTCGCCCAGCGATATCGCTACCTACCGGGAAGCGCGCACGCCCTTTGACGCGCGCTAGTCCCACCGCCCGCTCAGGCGTCAAACGCCTGGGCGGGCATCATCGCTTCAACAAACATCACCAGCTCTTCAAGAATTTGTCGCTCACGATCTGAAAGCGACGCCTGATTATAGCGCTCGATTTCCCGTGCAAATGCCTTGAGCGTAAAACCCGATAGCGCCGGGTCATTAATGCGCATCCAGCGAAACGCCTCCCACTGCTCTCGCTCTTCGCCCTCTAACGTGTCGGGATAGCTGCGGGCACGGAAACGAAACAGCATCTCCTCCAAACGCGGGTCTTGGAAGGCGAAGCGCTGGCCCACTAAGTCCCAAGGCTCCATCGCCAATACGCGCTCCATCTGCTGGCGATCAGCAGCGGAGAAAAAGCTGCCGGAATAGAGCATTAAATCCGGGTCTTGAGGCGACTCTTCGTAGCCGCCGTTAAATACTTCAGCCACCTTCTGCGCCACACCGCTGGCCTCGCGCAGCGTTTTCCAGTGCCCACGGCACGCCGCAATATCGATATCTAGCCGCGCTACCAAGGCGCCGTACTCGCCCTTATGTTCGCCCTCCACGTCCTTCAACACCGTCGCGGGAAACACCACCGGACAGCGGTTGATATGAATCACTTTGAGCGGAATCCGCGTTTCGCCTTCCGCCAAATCCTGATGGCTCACAAATACCCGCTCACGGATCTGCTCGGCGCTGAGCGAGAGCAAGTCGCTTGGGTCGACGCTTAAATCATAAACAATCACCCCATTGGGGTTGGTGGGGTGTTCTGCCAGCGGCATGACTAAGGCACTGCAGCCACGGCTTGCAGGGTAGCGGCGAGAAATATGCAGTAACGGCTTGGCACTGGGCAGATCTAACTGGTTAGACACCGCTCGTTTACCGCGAAGGCCCAGCAGGTAATCGAACAGTTTGGGGTTACGCGCTTTGAGCAGCCGCGCCAGCGCAATCGTTGCGCGTACATCCGCTACGGCGTCGTGTGCGCCTTCATGGGCAATGCCGTTGGCGGCGGTCAGGTGCTCCAGTTTAAAGCTGGGGGCTCCGTCCTCCCGCAGTGGCCACTCGATGCCCTCAGGGCGCAGCGCATAAAACGCCCGTACCACGTCAATTAAATCCCAGCGGGAGTTGCCGTTTTGCCATTCGCGGGCATAGGGGTCGAGCAGGTTGCGGTAAAACAGATGGCGGGAGACTTCATCATCAAAACGCAGGCTGTTGTAGCCTGCCACGCAGGTACCGGGCTCACTCATGGCACGCTGCACTTGGCGGGCGAACTCCGCTTCCGGCAACCCTTTACGCTGTGCTTTTTGCGGCGTAATACCGGTAATCAAACACGCCGCTGGGTGCGGCAAGTAGTCGTCAGCAGGTTTGCAATAAAGCTCAATGGGGTCGCCGATTTCGTTCAGGTCGGCATCGGTGCGTAATGCAGCAAACTGAGCGGGCCGATCGCGACGCGGATCGGCACCAAAGGTCTCATAATCGTGCCAGAGAAAACTGGCAGGGGCGGCATTCGGTGGCGCCATGGATGCAAACTCCCTTGAGCGTGGCCCACCCATGTGCCGAGGCATCATCCGCTGGATGGGAACAAAAGCTCAAGACTAGCACACCCGTAGCGCTTCCCGCCGCCCCTCTAAGCGCTCGTGAACGTTTAGCTTTTGGGCAGCGTGACGTTCAGTTCTAACACCGAGCAGTTATCTTCGCTATCCAGCGAAATTTGAATGGCGTCGTCATCCACGTGCACATAACGACGGATCACTTCGAGCAGTTCGCGCTCAAGCAGCGGCATGTAGTCAGGCTGACCACGCTGGCTTCGCTGATGCGCCACGATGATTTGTAACCGTTCTTTGGCCACCGAGGCGGATTTCTTGCGCTCACGCTTCAAGAACTCCAGCAGTTTCATCGACGACTACCCCCAAACATCCTGCTCAGCAACCCTTTACGCTGCATTTCATGGAAGCGCAGCGGCATCTCTTCGCCCAGCAGGCGAGATACTGTATCGGTATAGGCTTGGCCTGCATCGCTGGAGCCATCATGCGTGACCGGCACCCCTTGGTTCGACGCACGCAACACCGCTTCGGACTCAGGGATCAAGCCCAGCAGGTCGATCGCCAAGATCTCACGGATATCGTCCAAGGTCAGCATATCGCCTGACGTAACGCGGGCTGGGTTATAGCGGGTAATCAGCAGGTGCTCTTTCACCGGCTCTAAGCCCTGCTCGGCACGCTGCGTTTTCGAGCCTAAGAGCCCCAAAATACGGTCAGAGTCACGTACGGAAGAGACTTCCGGGTTGGTGACCACAATCGCTTCATCGGCGTAATACATGGCCAACTGCGCGCCACGCTCAATCCCGGCTGGGGAATCACATAAGATGTAGTCAAAGTCGCCTTTCAGCTGTTCCAGGATCTTTTCTACGCCCTCTTGGGTGAGTGCGTCTTTGTCCCGGGTCTGCGAAGCAGGCAAAATGAACAGGTTTTCAACGCGCTTGTCGCGGATGAGCGCTTGGTTCAGGCCAGCCTCACCCTGAATAACGTTAACAAGGTCGTACACCACTCGACGCTCGCAGCCCATAATCAAATCTAGGTTGCGCAGCCCCACGTCGAAATCAATGACAACCGTTTTTTTGCCACGCAACGCAAGTCCTGTCGAAATCGCTGCGGCGCTAGTGGTTTTACCGACCCCCCCTTTACCTGAGGTCACAACTATAATTTTGGCCAAGAGTCACTTCCTTCTTGAAGTCGTTCATTACGGGCGCGATCGCGTTGCGCTGCCCGCATAACGGGAACATCAATGTCATAAAAACAGCATACTGTAACGGATCGCAGCCTTGGCGTCGCTAGGCATGAAGCACTAACTGTTACTCAGTCGTGTGGCTTATCCAAGCGGCTTAATGTCTAACTGCTCTTTGATAAAATGAACCTCTGCAGCTCGCCCCAAAAGCTGCGAGTCGATATCTTCCAGACGCTTGTAATTACCCGCAACAGAAAGAAGCTCGGCTTCTAATTCGCGGCAATAAATCCCAGCGTTGGTATTGCCGTGAATACCCGCGAGCGCGCGCCCGCGCAGCGCGCCGTAAACATGAATGCTGCCTGCCGCAAGCACTTCAGCCCCTGCGTTCACCGCGCCAATCACAATTAAGTCACCTTCTGCCGCGCTCACCTGCTGGCCTGAACGCACGGTCCCCCGATAAAGCCGTGTTGCAGCAACTTCTGAGACAGCCGACGCATCAACGTCCTCGTCTGGCTCAACGAACGGAGCCACGCTTTCCAGCGCGCGTGCACGGCCTTCTTCTACCGGTGCAAACCAGCCAAGCCCTAACGCCCACGCCGACTGACGGATAGGCTCGGCACCTCCGCGCACGGCCACAGGCAACAGCTTATGGTCACGACAAACCGCGCAGATTCGCTCTAAGGCGAGGTGTGGCTCATCGAGTTTTTCCACGCTAAGCACAACGGGTGTATGCTGAAAGAACGCGGGAGATTGCGACAGTTTGCCAGCAAGCTGCCGCCGGATACGCTCCGGATCAGCGCTCGTCAACTCCATGACGGTCATCGGCAGCATGCCGCCCTTGAAGGTAAAGGCTACGTCGGCACTGTTGGCGTTGAGGCTCATGGCCGAACTCCATGTCATGTTCAGGTAAGATAAGCGTAGCGCAATCTCGCGCCTTGCGTTGTGACTCGCTGGAAAACTCACAGCGCTACGGCAAAGCTAAGCGACAGCGACGAGGACTGCAACCGCCTGCTCATCGATGTCTAATTTTTTTCACGTTACGCACCTCTAAGCAGGATGATCCATGCACGGACTGTTACGACGCCTGTTCGCTCCTCGGTGGCAACACCCCGATCCCGAGGTGCGCCGCAAGGCACTTCAGCAGCTTGACCCGCAGCAAACGGAGCAGCGTGAAGCCTTAAAGGCTCTCGCTAACGATAGCGACAGCGGCATTCAATTAGCCGCGCTCCTTGCTCTTGACGACCTCAACGGTCTGCTCACCGCTTATGAGCAGCACCCCCAGGACGAAGCGTGGTTCAATGCGCTTTGCCAGCGCATGACGGGGTCAGCAGGCCATGTGGATCTGCAGCAGCGCCAGGCGTGTGCGTCGACGCTCACCGATCAGCGCCTGCTCAACGCCATTGCTATGCAGGGCGACAACCTAGGACTGCGATTAGTCGCCCTAGAGCGGCTGACGGATGAAGAAGACCTCGTTCAACAGGCATGCCATAACAGCGTCGCGGCGGTGCGTCATCAAGCGGCAGAGCGGGTTAACGATGAAGAGCAGCTAAAGCGACTGCTGCGAGAAGCACGTCGTGACCGCCAAGTGGTTCGCTTCGCTAAAGAGAAGCTTACGCAGCTGCGTAACGATGCCCAGTGGCTAACAGATCAACAGGCCCAACGGGAGCACTTGCTGGCCCAATTAGAGCAGCACGCCAGAGCCCCCTGGGAACCCCTTTACGGTGGCCGCTTCCGCCACTTAGAGCGCGAGTGGCAACAGCTTAGCCACCCGCCTAGCGTTAGCCAGGAGCAGCGTTTCCACCAAGCCGTACTGAGCTGCCGCAAAACGCTCCACGACCACGAAACTCAGGAGCAGGCGCGCCAGCAGAGTCTCGCCCGTCGCGCAGAGGCGGAAAGCACCCGTGACCAACTGCTGGAAGGATTAGAAGAAACCTTAGAAGGCCTGACCCACGCCAATGAGCTGACCGCTCAAGATATTGACAGCCTGCGCGCTCAGCGCCAGCTCTTGGGCCAGCGTTGGCAGTCCCTGTCAGACCTCCATCCGCCTAATGAAGCCACCCAACAGCGTTACAGCCAAGCACTCCAGCAGTATGAAAAGAGCATGGAAGCCTGGCAGCGCTGGCAAGCCGTTAGCCTGGCCGTAGAACAGGCACTGGCAGAGAGCGAGCACAATACGCTCATATCGCTGTTGGCCGAATGCCGCTGGCCAGAGACGCTGACGCCACCAGCGCTACTCGCACAAGCACAGCAGCAGCTCGCCACCCATAGCGCGGCGCCGCCACAGCAACCGGGGCTTTCCTCCACAGCGCTGAACGCCGAGCTGGACAACTTCGAACACCTGTTAGAGCGAGGTGCCTTTAAAAGCGCCAGCCGCTTACACCAGCGTTTGAAGCCGTCTATCGAGGCATTGACCGGTAGCGATAGCAAACCACTCAAAAGCCGCCTTAAGCACCTAGGCGCACGGCTTGCCGAGCTGCGCGACTGGCGTGGCTTCGTAGCAGGCCCTAAACGTGAACAGCTCTGCGCCAGCATCGAAGCATTGGCCGACGATCAGCATATGGCGGAGTCAGCACTGGACCGCCACCATCGCCAGTTGGTGAAAGAGTGGAAAGCGCTAGGCGATGCGGCGGCCAACCGAGAGCAGTCCGCCCGTTTCCGCGCGGCGTCTGACCGGATTCATGAACGCCTTGCCCCCTGGCGCGCGCAGCTAGACCAAGAGCGGGAAGCCAACCTGCATGGCCGCGAAGCGCTCTGCGAGCAGTTGGAAACGCTGCTTTCTCAGCCCGCAGAAGACGCCGACCCAGATGTACTGCGAGAAATTCGCGACAAGGCCCGCCACCAGTGGCGCCATTACTCTCCGGTGCCTCGGGAGCACTCTGAAGCGATTGGCCGCCGTTTTGGTGCTATTCGTCATCGGCTGCAGGCGCTTATCGACCAGCGCGCAGAGCAAATCGCCGCGCACAAACGCGCGCTGATTGAGCAGGTGCAGGCACTGCAAAGTGATACGGAACAGCCGCTGGCAGCGCGCATCACAAGAACGAAACAGCTACAGCAAGAGTGGCGCTCGCTAGGCCGCGCACCCAAAGGGGAAGAGCAGGCGCTGTGGAAAACCTTCCGCAGCGCCTGCGATCAGCTGTTTGCCCAACGCGACGCTCATAAACATGAGCAAGCCGCCCGCCAACAGCAAACGCTGGATCAATTGCAGGCCATCATTGACGAAATGGAGGGCTGGCAACCTGCCAACGCCCATGAAGCTGAGCAGTTAGAGGCCTTCCTTGCGAGTATTAGCCAGCTCGAACCGCTGCCCCGCAACCGCCGTAGCGACGGCATGCAGCGTCGCCTTAGCGGCATTGTGCGTGCCAAGCGTGAGCGCTTAAGCCGTTTAGAAATTGCTGGCAAAGTGCAGCAGTGGCACGCCCTGCTTCCGCTCGTTAACGCGCATTTACGCGCTGACCATCAAGCCCTGAGCGGTGAAGGCGCGCAGGCCCTGGATGCCTCCAGCGAATTAGCCTTTGAACTGCCGGCCTCGTTTAACGACGCACATCAGCAGCGCAATCATTCTCGCCTGTCAGCCACCCTGCCCCTCCCCAGCGAGCAGCAGAGCGCGCTTGAAGAGCAGTTAGCTCGCCTGCGGGTGCATCTTTCACTGCTGGCCTTAGGCAGTGTTAAACAGCGTGATGAGCCGCTAAGGCTTGCCATTCAGGTGGAGCGTTTAAACAGCGGCCTGCATACCGAGCGCAGCAAAGCCGATGAACTGAATGATGTGCTGGTCGCTCTGCTGTCGCTGGGGCCAATGCCTCAGCATCTGTGGCAAAGAGAAGTGGATGAGCTGGATAACCTGCTGGGCCGCCTAGCCCGGCCGCCCCAGCCATAACACGCGATCGCTACGCGGCAAAACGCGCGGCGTGAAATAGCAAACGGGAGGCATATCGCCTCCCGTTTTCGCGCTCTTTCTTATGAAAAGATTGCGTGTATTGCTCTCTAGGGCTTGTTAGCCCATAAACTGGCCGCCGTTAATATCAATATTGGCACCCGTAATAAAGCCGGACTCTTTGTCCGCTAAGAAGGTGACCAAACGACCAATCTCTTCTGGCGTACCGTAGCGTTTGACCGGAATCGTTTCACGAATCGCTTCGCGCACCTGCTCCGGAATTTTCATAATCATATCGGTGGCAATGTAGCCGGGCGAGACGGTGTTCACAGTGATGCCTTTCGTGGCCGTTTCCTGCGCCAGCGACATGGTTAAACCGTGCATCCCCGCTTTGGCCGCCGCGTAGTTCACTTGGCCAAACTGGCCTTTGCGGCCGTTGATGGAGGAAATATTGATGATGCGTCCGTAGCCACCCTCCAGCATCATCTCAATCACGCTGCGGCACGTATTGAAGACGCTGTTCAGGTTGGTATCAATAACTTGATACCACTGCTCATACGACATCTTTTTCATGGTGCCGTCGCGGGTGATGCCTGCACAGTTAACCAGCACGCTGATCGGCCCATGTTTTTCATGGATCTCGCGGGCACCTTCAATACAGGCGTTATGGTCGGACAGATCAACACCCGATAGTGCGATGTTGTCGTAGCCGTCGGCTTGCTGGGTTTCCAGCCAGGTTTTGGCTTTGTCAGGGTTGTGATACCCCGCCACTACCAAATAACCCGCATCCGCCAACGAACGGCAAATTGCCGTTCCGATTCCACCAGTTCCACCAGTTACCCAGGCGACGGGGGCTTGATTGGCCATTGACTACCTCCCTGATATGACAAATGGCTTGGACTTTAAGCACTGTTATGGCGTCGCAAGCCATTCTGAATAAGCGCTTTCACGCTTCTTTCACTCACAGCACGCCGCTTGTTTTATTGGGCGACACACCGACAGTACGCTTTTTGTTATGCCTATTGGAAGCATAGCTTTACTCTCTCAATGTTGCAGCACGATGAAGATGACTACCAGCAAGGAAGCGTTTTATATTATGGGTTGACTTAGCGTCAAAAATACGTAGAATACTCATCACGTTGATGCGGGGTGGAGCAGTCTGGTAGCTCGTCGGGCTCATAACCCGAAGGTCATCGGTTCAAATCCGGTCCCCGCTACCAAACATAGAAAAAGCCGATTCTTTAGGGAATTGGCTTTTTTGTGCGTATACGGTAGGCAGTGTTGGGGGGAAGCAGCTCGTCGGGTTCAGCTCTTCATCCCCCCCGGAAGGTCATCGGCTCAAATCCGATCCCCGCTACCCAATATTTCGAAAGGCAGATCAGTTATTTACTGGTCTGCCTTTTTTGTTGCCTGTCTTACAAACCCTAGGCGGGTCTACTGCTCATGCGGTGGTTCTCTTTTGACGGGTTTTCTTCGCTGGCTTCATCGCCGCCCGCTCCGCCTTGATGCGCTCCAGCAACGCCTGCGCACTGTTCTCCCCACTGATCAGTGCCGGGTTGTCCCTGCGCCATTGTTCGGTGAGTTCGCCCCGGAAGGCTTTGGCCAGGATGGACTGGGTGAGGTTGTTGACGCGGGCCAGGGCGTTGTTGACCTGTTGTTCGATGCGATCGGCATGGGCGAAGAGTTGGTCTACTCGGCGGACGATTTCGGTTTGTTCTTCCAAAGAAGGGAATGGCAAGCGAAGTTCGTTTAGAACCTTTAGGTTGATGTTTTTCTGGGCAGTGGCAGGAGCAAAAGATTCAAGATCTTGTTTATTCACGTCGATCAGGTACTTAACGAAATAGGCTAGTGCCTCGGAATCTTTTGGTGTGAACCCGACAACACTATCAGGGAAGCACGCATCGATTCCAAGAATGGCAGTATCGGCGATATTGGCAGCGATAGTTATGCACAGAGTTCCAGCCGGGAACAGACGACTCTGCTCAAGGCCGAATACACTATAAAACCGTGTAGCGGACGTGATTTCGCCAGTGGCGTTTGCCACCTCGCCGGTCTGAATAAATGGATACTCTTCTCCGAATAATCTGGGATCATTCCGTGGACGATGTTTTGATTTGCCTCTAGCGAGTTGGCCTACCTCGGAAAGGTGCTTAAATGTCCAGGAATCCGGATACCCCTCGTCATTGTAGGTCGAGTCTTCTCGCCACTCCTCCGTCAACCGCCCACTCACCGCCGCAGCCAGCACGGACTGGCGGAAGCGTTTGAGGACTTGAGGGATGCGTTCGAGGCGGGCTTTGGTGTTTTCCACCTGGGCCAGCAGAGTATCGAGTTTATCGGCGATGACTTTTTGTTCGGCGAGGGGGGGGAGCGGCAGCCGGACCTCTGATAAGCCCTTGCCTGTAATCTGAGGTTGAGCAGAACCAGATATGGTGTCTTCCAAGCCTCGGGCTTTCAATGCGAAGTATAAAAATTTCAGGCCAACAAGTGTGGTTGGCTGACCATCGAGCGCCATAGCATTACCGTTTATGTAAGAGAACGGTTCTGATATGTGCAGGTTTCCGCAGGTTGCTCCCCGACAGGTGATCATGATTGTGGGGTGTTCATGGGTATACTGATCAAAGTATCCGATTTTCCCGTTCGCACCGTAAACGGTATAACCTTCGCTCAATAGAGCTTTGGTCGATATCGTCTTCCACTGCTTCGGAGTGGTTAATTCGGACAGAAGCGGAGTACTCCACTCCTTTGGTAACGGTTCGCCAATATGTCCAAGGCTCATTTTGTGACCTCACCCATCACTTCTCGCAAAAGCACCCCGGCCCCATCAGCCTCCTCCTCAGCCCCCAACTCCCGCATCAACGCATCCAGCTCGCCCAGCGCCTGCACCAGTTCTCCCATCGCCTCACCCGCCAGCACACTCGGCTCCGGCAGTTTGGCGGCATCCACACTGTCGCTGTCTTTCAGCCAGGAAATATCCAGCGAGTCGCCCTTGTGCTCGGCAATCCACTGGCGGCTAAAGCAGCGCCAGCGGCTATGAATCATGCGCTCATCAACGCCTTGGTTTTCGTCGGTGGCTTTAGTGGCTTCCGGCAGTTCGATCTTATCCGAGTGAAAACTGTACTCACCCTCCTGACGTTGGCTGTCGCCGTTAGGGTTATCCCCAAAGACGCTCTCAAAAGGTTTCAGGTGCTGCTCGCCAAACGGCGTGCGTTTACCGAAGCTGGGCATGTTGGTGCGCAGGTCATAAACCCAGACATTCTCGGTGCAGTTCTCTTCCTGGTATTTGTCCGCCGCGCTGCCTTTGGTAAAGAACAGGACGTTGGTTTTCACGCCCTGGGCGTAGAAGATGCCCGTGGGCAGGCGCAGGATGGTGTGCAGGTTGCACTTGTTCATCAGGTCCCGGCGCACCTCGGTGCCTACACCCGCTTCAAACAGCACGTTATCTGGCAGTACCACAGCGGCGCGGCCACCGGGTTTGAGGTTGCGGTAGATATGCTGCAAAAAGGCCAGCTGTTTGTTGCTGGTCTTAAACGTGAGGTCGTCCCGAGTAATGCTGGCGTCGCCGCCTTTGCTGGTGCCGAAGGGCGGGTTGGCGAGGATGATGTCGGCCTTTTCAAGCCCGGCGCCGGTTTGGCCCAGGGCGTTGCCCAGGTGCACAACGCCTTCGGCATCCCCTTCCATGCCGTGCAGCAGGCAGTTCATCAGCGCTAGGCGGCGGGTACCGGGCACCAGTTCGATGCCCACGTAAGCCTGGGTGGTCTGGAAGGCTTTCTGCTCGGCGGTTAGGTCGTACAGGTCGTCGGTTTGGCTTTTGATGTATTCATGGGCGGCTATCAGAAAGCCCGCCGTGCCCGCTGAGGGGTCCTGGATGCGTTCGCCGGGCTGCGGCTTCAGGCAGTTCACCATGGTGTTGATCAGGGCGCGGGGCGTGAAGTACTGGCCAGCGCCGGATTTGGTTTCGTTGGCGTTCTTTTCCAGCAGGCCTTCGTACAGGTCGCCCAGGCCATCCTGCTGGGCGCTGAACCAGTCGATCTGGTCCAGGGTCTTGATCATCTGTTCCAGGTGGCGCGGCTCCCGCAGGCGGGTCTGGGCATCGGCGTAGATGGCGCTGATCAGCGGGTCGCTGTGAATCAGGCGCCCCGTGCCGTCGCGGCCACTGGAAAGGCTGAGCAGGATGCGTTTGTAGTCATTCAGCAGGTTGATGCCGGATTTGCTGTTTAGATCGGTCCAGCGGCAACCTTCCGGCAGCGGGTGCTTTTTCAGGGTGCCCGCTTCGGTGTTCTCATGCACCATTTTGATAAACAGCAGCAGCACCAGCTCGGTCACGTAGTCCGAGTAGTTGATGCCGTCGTCTCGCAGCACGTCGCAGAGGTTCCAGAGTTTCTGGACGATGTCGTTATTGCTCATGGTACTCACTATTTTAAGTTGGTCCGGCGCATGTTGTTGAGCACCGGTTATTTTTTAGGCGTAGGCCAGGCGTCAGGAGGGTTTCTGCACAAGCGCTCTTTTCACAGCGATGACTGCATCATTGGTCGCCTGTTCGAGGTGGTTTTGCTAGCCAAACGGCGCTGGCGTTGTTGGGGGCGTTTTCTTGCCATAGAGGTTACAGCTCCGGCGTAGCGCCGAGCGCCCCGGCCATGTATTTAGCGTACAGGTTATCATCCGCGCGAAGGCCCGCCATATCATCCAAGCGCCAAGCTTCACTGCGCTGATTACGCTTTTCAACCAAATACACTTGATGCTTTTGCAACAGATTCAGCACCTCGGGCGTATGGCAGGTGAAGATCAGCTGCGCTTGATGGGGGTTAGTATGCTCAAACTCAAACCACTCCAACAAGTGGGGGATCAAGTGTGGATGCAGGTCGTTGTCAATCTCATCAATGACGGCCACCCCTCCATGCTGCAAGGTATGCAAGATAGGCTCAAGCAGGACAAAGGCTGACTGAGTGCCGCTGGATTCTTCAAAAAAGGGCAGCTCAAATGCCTTCCCATCGTCCGTGGTATGCAAGCCAAACGGGACAAACACAGGCTCTTCCCGACCGGTTTTATCCCGCGCGGTCAGTTTCTTTATCTCCACACTGCCCAGCCCAAGATCAAATTCACACATGGCGTCTGACATTCGCTTGAGCAAATCAGGTGCCTTCTGAAACTTTTCTGCTGCGCCCAAGATATCGCCGTGCTGAAAATGCTGGCGTCCTCTACCCACTACATTGGTTTTTATGTGCTCAAAAAAATCGATAAAGGGCTTTGCTTCAGCAATATCGTAGCTGTGCGCAGCGCTAATGAGTGACGCATTACCACGAAGCTTTTCAGCCTGCGCCTTGGGAAATGGAAAGCCTTTCTGCTTAAAGCTGTACCCTTGCTCACTCTTTTCGCGCTTAAAGAGGTAGCTGTACTGGGTACTGGTTTTCTCAAAGAGCGCCTCGAACAATACCTGCTTGGGGGTTAGTTCTAACTGATAGCGGTAGTCAACACCTGCCACCCTGAACTCAAGCTCAAAGCGGCTTGGGGTCTCCATGTGAAGTAAATGAGCACCACAGGGAATATCCTTCTCGGGGTTGCCTCCTAAAAACGAGCTAGCGCCAAACCAGTTCAGAAACGCCAGCGGTTTCAATAGTTGCGTTTTGCCTGAACCGTTCGCCCCTACCACGGCAAGCGCTTTGTTAAAACGCTCGTTATCCACAGTGATGTCATAGCCAGAAGGTGTGGGCTTTTTTCCCAAGCTAAAATCAATAACCGTTTCATCGGCAAAGCTGTAAAAATTGCTGAAGCTTAGATTCTTTATCATATACCCGCCAATTCAACGTATTTTTGTTGATATTGCGCTTTTATACCAATCTCAAGCGTGAATTAGCTCGCACTGGGCCACATCGCCTCATTCAGCTCTTCCAACACGGTATCCAACTGCTCCCCCAGCACCTTGTTCATCTGCTTCGCTCCGCCGTCGTCGGCAAAGCGATGGTTCACAAACTCCCGGTCGATGATGACTTCGTGCACCAGTTGCTTTGCGAGGCGTTCTAGCCATTTGCGCTGGTTCGGTGTCCAGTTGTGCTGGATGTAGATGCGATCCATGGCTTCCGCCACACGCTGTTCAAACGGAATCAATGGCTCGCCCAGAGCCGCACGGCGGATGTAGCCGATGATGCTGGCAGCGATGTCTTTATTGGTCTGGTTGCGCACAGCGCTTTGCAGGCGGGCTTCGGAGTAGCCGTGGTTGTCCAGCAGCAGCTTTACTTCCCGTAGCTGCTCACGGGTGAGGTCGCGGGGTTTGTTGACCACCACCGCTAGGGCGGCAGACTGGTTGAGCTGCTGTTTGATGAACTCGTTGAAGCTTTCCAGGTAGTCTTCTGGTCTGTCATGCGCTCCATAGCTCTGAAAACGCTCGCGGATTTCATCTTCGTGGTCGGAAATCAGCGGCATGGTGTCACTACCCACCAGGGATTTTACCTCGGCTAGCTGGTTCAGCAGTCCGCTGTGCTGTTTGATAAATGCCGAGGCCTGCCGGGGACCAAGCTCGCGCAGGTGGGCGTGCAGAGATTTAGGCTCCACGCCCCAGCTCTGCTGCAGTTCGTCCAGCTTCTGCTTCAATTCCGGGCGGTTTTCGGCTTTGTTGTCGGCCTTACGCAGCACCCGCATGAGTTTCTGGCTGAGTTGGCTGAGCACCACATCGGCCTGGCTTTCATCCGGTTGCTCGCCGGGGCTAGCGAGGGCTTTTTCCAGCTGCTCGTCGTCGGTGAGTTCGTCTACCAGCTGCTCCAGGGTGATGTTGGGATCTTTCACCAGTGGCTTCATGGTGTTCACATCCTGCAGGGCGGCGTAGATATCCACCGGGTCGTAGATGCGAAACACGGTCTTGCCGATCTCGTCACAGCGGCGGGTGGCGCGACCAATCATCTGCTCATACAGGATGCGTGAGCGTATGCGGCGCATGAATACCAAGTTGCAGATGCGTGGAACGTCGATACCGGTGGTCAGCAGGTCTACCGTAATAGCAATGCTAGGGTAGCGCTCGTTCTTGTAGCGACGGATGAGCTGGTTCACCTTGTCGCTTTGGCCGGTGATCTTGGCCACCGCGGCTTCGTTGTAACGGCCGTTATACAAATCTTTGAAGGCTTTATCGAGCTGGGTTTTCACCATATCCGCATGCAGGTCGGTGGCACAGAAAATCAATGTTTTCTCGTCGCCGAACGGGTCCAGCTCTTGCACCAGCTGTTCGCAGATGACCCGGTTGAAGTTGTCATTGATCACGCGGCGGTTGAAGGCATCCACCTCGAAACTAAGTTCGTCTTCCAGTTCGGTGGTGTCCACTTCGCCGGTCTGGGTGTTGATGACGTCGACCGGTTTGCCCTTCTCGAAGGTAATGCCGTTTTGGGTGAGCAGGGTCTCAAAGCGGATGGGCGGTTCGTGGTCGATCAGCCAATCGTCGGCCACGGCTTCCCGATAGGAATAGGTGTAAACCGGTTTGCCGAAAATCTCGCTGGTGTGTTTGGCCGGAGTAGCAGTCAGGCCGATTTTCACCGCATCGAAGTAGTCCAACACCCTGCGGTAGCTGGACAAGTACTGGCTGGTGTCCCGCAGGGCCAATTCGCCTTCGGTCATTTCCTGGTCCAGGGTGTAACCCCGGTGGGCTTCATCGATGATGATGCAATCGAACTGGTCGATGGGTGGTGGGTTGTCGCTCATAAAGATGCGTTTCACCATGGCCTGCACCGTGGCCACCTGAATGCGGGTTTCCGCTTCGGTCGCCATGTCGCCCAGTTCAGCGACGTTGTAGATCTTGCTGAGGGTGTGGTTCTGTTCTAACGGCGCTTCGTTGAAGGCATCGGTGGCTTGCTGGCCTAGCGCGGTGCGGTCCACCAGGAATAGGATGCGGTGGAAGCGTTCGACTTTCAGAAAGCGGTACATCAACCCGATGATGGTACGGGTTTTACCGGTGCCGGTGGCCATGGCCAGCAGCGCGGTGCGCACGCCACGCGCCAGGGCGTTTTCGGTGGCGATGATGGCGTTCTGTTGGTATTCCCGCAGTTTCAGGTAGCCGAAGGGCTCTTCCTTTAACCGTTTCTCGGCGCTTTCCTTGTCCCGTTCCAGCAAATCCAGCAGGCCGCCGGGGGTGTGGAACTGCGGCAGTGCCCGGCGCAGGTTGCTGGGCTCGCGCACATCCCGAAACCAGGTGCCAGATTGTTCCGCCAGCTGCGGTACATAGGGGCGACCGTTGCAGGAATACACAAAAGGTACGTGGTAGTGGCCGCTCTCGTCAGCGGGCCAAGCGATGGTGCGGCCTATCTGCTCCCAGGCGCCGACTAACGGTGCCTCTACCTTAAAGCCCTGGCTGTACCGTTCGGCCTGGCTGATTTTACCAGCGACGTTAGTGTTCTCTTTCTTGGCTTCCACCACCGCAACCGGGGTTAACCCTACGAACAGTACGTAATCTGCCCAGCCCTTCTCTCCGTTATGGTGGGTGGGCCATTCGGCGATGGCACGATAGATGCATTTCTCAGGGCGTGCGCCTTTCTGGAAGGTAATCTCCTGGCTATCTGCTTCCCAGCCGGCTTCCTGCAATTGCTGGTCGATCAGGATACGGGTGAGCTCTTCGCTCAGCACCAGCGTATCGGTGGCCGCCTTGGTCTTTTTGGCAACTTGCTGGCGCTGCTGGTTGACGGTTTGTTCGCCCTGCTGAGTAAGCTGTTGTTGCAGCGCTTTGATCTTTTGCTCGTAGGCCTGTTGCTGTCGGCTTAAGGCCTGTTCGTGCTGGCGGGCTTGTTCCGCCAAAGCACGGGACTCCTCATCCATGGCCACGGCCAGCGCTTCATATTCGGCTTTTTCCTGCTCGATCAGCTGGCTGAGCTGTTGGCTGCTATCCAGCGCCATGTTGGCGTGCTGTAGGTCGTGGCGGAGTTTTTCGATGTCACTCTGAAGCTGTCGCAACTGCGCGCTGGGGTCGGCGGGCGGCACAAAGGGGCCGGGGCTGAAACGGGCACCGGCATTACCAAAGGAACGGTGAAACCAGATGGCCAAAGCCCGCGCCACTTTCAGGCCGTCCATCGCTTCTTTGTGTTGGGTGCGGAACTGGTGAGTGGCTTTGTTGCCCTCGATACGCAGAATATGGAACAGCTCTTTTATCTGCGGTTCCAGACGCAATTCCCGGTTCAGGCGGTAAAGAAGCTCCGACTGGCTGGTTTGTTCGTCACATTCGAGACCGGATAGCGCGGCCAGATGCTGAGCAAGCGCTTCGCCTAGCTGGCGGAGTTTGATAAGGGTAGTGTTAGGGTCGCTGGAGAAAGCCCCCTCAGCAGCGGATGCCAACTGAACAAAAAGCGCGTCATGCTCGGCTAGGAAACTAAAATTTGTTGAGATTTGGTCGCTGACTCGCACAAACGGCTCCATGTCATCTGCATTTAGCACTTGCTAAGAAAGATTCAGCTTTCAGCATTATGTTACTAATCAATGGACTTTATCAGGGTGGTGCGAAATGACCAGTCCTGATGCAGCTGAAGACACAGAACACTTAACCTATCAGCAGTACTTTAAAGAGAACTAGGCTGACAGAGTGGACTAGCCTAGCGATACTCACACACATCTAGCTGAAAGTCGGTGGCCATAACCATTTACGTATCACGCGAATGATTCGGTCGTTAGCCTTGTGCCACCAGCACGACCTAGCCTGCATCTTTCAGTAAGCCGACAGAGAGGTCCACACTACGCTTGCTGATATTCAGGCGCACGCCGGGCGCAAGCGAAATACGACGTTGAAAACGAAAAGCCATCGACACGCCTTGAAGCTGGAACCTTACGTCACTGGTTCACGCGCCGTTGATCGCGCTTACCCACGACACAGTACCAGCGCGCCTCTTCCTCTTGCCGCCGTTTAATCGCCGCCTGCATGGCTTCTTCTGAGGTCGCATAGCGGGTGCGTGACGTACCGTAACTGAACTGCGCGCTGCGTTTTTTGCGTGAACCGTTGGGCATCAACTCATACCAAGCCGCCACCCAGAGTGTTGTTCCCGTGGGGCGTTCATAGTGGTAAACGCCCGTTATCGGGCCAGCGGGCTGTTCACGATGACGCGCGACGGAACGTGCCTCTACTCGCAACAGCTCCTTCCAACGACGCTCGCCCCAAATCTCTCTGCCACGTTGGTCTCGATACGCAAGGCAGCGCTCAAAAGTATCGTATTCACTGGCTAAGCGCGGGATCGACTTAGTTTCAGGTTTCCCCGACGGGCGTGGCACGCGCACCATGGGGTTACTGTGGCTTTTGGGCCACGACACGTATTTGGTGCTTTCCCATAGCTGGGGTAAGGACAGCGCGTTTCTCATTTTTAAATCAATAGCTTTTTAGTGAGCAGGGACTTATAAAAAGTAACAGCTTCACGACTCGGTAACCTCTGCTTTTCTGTGCGGTATGCGCTCGCGACCATGCTTCAGAATAATTAGCCATCTTGATAATAGAAGCAATGAATTTAAGCCAATCGCCACTTTCTTGTCGGCAAGCATCAGTACAACAATTGAACAGAGAGCAATAGCGCCATGAAACGCCTCAATATCAAACGTCTCCTACTCGTCGCTACCCTTCTGACTAGCGCTTCCGCTTACGGTAACGAATATTCAAAATCCTATGAGGCATGTATGCAGCAAGCGGTTAGCACTCTCGATATAGTCACCTGCATATCAAACGAATATGAACGCCAGGACCAGCGGCTCAATGACAACTACCAGCAGCTTCGTGGCCACCTCAGCGATGAACGTCGCGACCAGCTGCTTAGCGTCCAACGGATATGGATTACATACAAGGAAGCCAATTGCAGTTTCTATGCTGACCCAGAAGGAGGAACAATGGCGCGCATCAACGCCAATTCATGTTTGCTCCGAGAAACCACTCGGCGAGCGGATGAATTAGAAAATCTAATGCAGCCGTGAATACCAGAAAAGTGGGCATGATGATGCTCACTTTGTTAAAGCCCTGACGGTAAATTAGCGTTCATAAGCCTCTACTGAAACACGCAATCATCAAATAAAGTAACTGCACTAAGCACGAGGTAGGTATCCGAGCAGATCAAGAGCTTGCTGCTATTGAGTTAAGGCTATCAGAGCTTGAGAGGGAAAAGGCTGACCTTCTTTCCCAGAAGCGCGAGCTGCAGCATGTTGCGCACCGGCTAACTGTACCGCCGCTAACCCCCGATCAAAAAGTCGAGCTGTTCGGGAAGCTTTTTCATGGCAGGCAGGACGTCTATGCGATTCGCTGGCAGAACTCCAGTGGCCGTTCCGGCTATGCCGTCGCTTGTGAGAATGAATGGGTCCCAGGGCTCTGTCAGAAACCCCAGGTCAAGTGCGGGGAATGTCCCCACCGACAATTCAAACCCCTAAACGTCAGCGCGGTGTACGACCATCTTTCTGGCAAGCAGGTGGCTGGCCTTTACCCTTTACTGCCGGATAGTTCCTGCTATTTGCTGGCAGTCGATTTTGATAAAGAGAATTGGAAAGCTGACGTTCTTGCGCTTGCTCAAGCCTGTCGTGATGAAGGTATTCCTTATCTTGTTGAAATCTCTCGGTCAGGAGCGGGTGCCCATCTGTGGATATTCTTTTCGGAAGCCGTTCCGGCCTGGTCAGCGAGGACGTTGGGATTCAAGCTGCTGGATAAAGCCATGAATCTCCATCCGGGCTTGTCCTTCAGTTCTTATGACCGGTTGTTCCCGAATCAAGACACGATACCTGCGGGTGGGTTTGGCAATTTGATTGCCCTGCCACTTCAACACCAGGCGCGACATCGCGGCTGTACAGTGTTCGTTGACGATAACTTGACACCTTATCCGGATCAATGGGCCCTACTCAGTCGGCAAAAATCTCTCTCACCGGATCAGCTCGGAGAAAAGATCGGCAGGAAACCTGATGCCGATGCTACCGCAGACGTTGCATTGCCTTGGGAGCAAGCGCTACCCGTTGAGACAGGGAAAATAACCGGATGCCCTGACACCGTCACGCTCATACTGGCTAATCATATTTATATGAAGTTGTCAGATATACCAGGGATGCTGGCTGCTCGCATTAAGCGCATGGCGAGCTTTGCCAATCCCGTCTTTTTCAAAACACAAGCACTGCGTTTCTCAACGCATGGTATTCCTCGCTATATCTCTTGTGTCCGAATCGAGCAAGGTTATCTCTCGGTACCAAGAGGCTGTTTTGACGAACTCCAAGCATTGCTGCTGGGCCAAGGAATTACGGTAAACCTCGATGATCGCAGACTACCCGGCCAGGTTCTAAATGGCATCAGTCTGAAAGCAACGCTGCGTGATGAGCAGAATAGGGCTGTGGAGGCACTTGCCGAGCATGATACCGGGGTGCTGCATGCGCCGACCGCGTTCGGCAAAACCGTAACGGCCATTGGCCTTATCGCCAAGCGACAGGTCAACACATTGATACTCACTCATAGTCGCCAGTTACTAGGACAATGGAAGGAGCGCCTAGAAACCTTTATTGAGGGTGCCTCTGTGGGTGTCATCGGTGGTGGAAAAAAGAAACCTACCGGCCAGATCGACGTTGCCACCTACCAGAGCCTGATCAATAAAAAAGACAATACGGTCTCCGACCTGGCTAAAGAGTATGGCCAGATCATTATCGATGAATGTCACCATATCTCAGCTCCGCGCTACGAGATGCTTCTTAACGAAGTCAGCGCCCGCTATGTCGTCGGGCTAACCGCAACGCCTGACCGCCAGGATGGGCACCAAAAGATCATGTTGATGATTGCGGGGCCCGTTCGTCACAAAGTTAGGGCGGAACACAGCTCCCAGTTTGTTCAGCACGTCATCATTCGGGAGCGTCATGAAATTCCACCCGCCGATATCTGTCAGTCTCATGAGCGCCCCCATATAGCCTCAGTTTACCGTTGGCTTGCACAGAACAACGCCCGCAATAAAGACATTGTTCAGGATGTAGCAAGCTGCGTGAACAACCAGGCAAACTGCCTTCTCCTGACGGAACGACGAGAGCACGCTGAGGCACTAGCAGCACTGTTGGCCGCTGAGTCGATATCGTCGGTTGTGTTACGTGGAGGGATGCGCGTCAAAGAGCGTCAGGCAGCGGAAGCCCAGTTACATAAAGCTCAGGTTATTGTTGCAACTGGCAAATACATCGGTGAAGGTTTTGACTTGCCTCGGTTAGACACGCTGTTTTTAGCACTGCCCATCGCCTGGAAGGGAACGCTGTCACAATACGCTGGCAGGATTCATAGAGCGGTTGAAGGCAAGCAGGAAGTCGCTATCTATGACTACCTTGATACTGGACTGCCAATGCTTGAACGCATGTATCGAAAACGCGAGAAAGGCTACAAAGCCATGGGGTATCAGTTTACCGCTACAGTGCAAAACAAGCTGCTTTAGATGTTGCGAGCACAGTTAGATACAGGACAACGACTCAAGCGATGCCATTGTGACATTATTATTGAGATCCGCTCTCAAGATTTTATGCCAGCATATCTTTATCTCACCAAGCTGCATGATTTCGAATACACCTCACCCTCAGCCTAAATCTTTGCAGCACCGGGGCCGTAAAATGTTTAAAAGCTCCTTTCTGCGCTAAATACAGAAAAGACAGCAGTGATTGCCGAGTAGTGTGCATGCTTTTATAGTGACGTTTCTGCTAGCTACTCTGTAGTCAGTAGGTCATTGATAATAAAAGAACGATACACTTATACTGGACACACTCCAAGGAGAAACCATGCTCCATCGCCAGCCTCGACTTTCCCGCGGCCTGCTCTGTTCTGCCGTGGCTGTGTTAATGGGTATGACTGCGCTGACGGCTCACGCAGAAACGCGTGTGACCTATAAATCCGCCTCGGCGGGCACCGCGTATTATCAAATGGGCGTTGAACTGTCTGAAGCGATAAAAGCAGGCACCGACGGCGACATCGTCATCACACTAGAAGAGAGCCAAGGCTCGGTTCAAAACGTGATGGAAGTGATGGCGCGCTCTGGAAACTATGTGTTTACCACGCCTCCTGCACTTGTCACACAAGCGGCTGCTGGGGAAGGGGCATTTGCTGAGCGTCCGAATCCTCGTTTTGAGAACATTCGTGGCTTGTTCCCGATTCCTGCCATAACCATGCATTTTGTGGTGAATAGCGATGACGGTGTCGTTGGGCTCGACGCCCTTGAAGATAAACATGTGCTGATTGGTCGCGGTACGTTTGGTGCTCGTGAGGCAGAGCGCTATCTAGAGCTGTTTGATTTGATGGATAGTGTGCGTATTGCCAATGCGGAGATCGGTAGTGGCCCAGATGCGCTGAAAAATGGTCAGATCGACGCTTTCGTTACCGCAAGCTCTTTTCCTACGCCCAACGTGATTGAAACCGCTGCGAGTATGCCGATCAGCCTGGTGAGCCTGACCGACGAGCAGATCGAGCAAACAGGAGCTGCACGCCAAACCATCCCAGGTGGCAGTTATCCCGGTATTGATGAAGATGTCGAAACAACGTCTTTACCCGTCATTGCTTACACGACGACCGATATGGATGAGGAAACCGCCTATACGCTTACGCGCACCTTCTGGGAACGACGCGAAGCCATGGCCGAAGACACTGCGTGGTGGGGAGGTATCTCCCACGAGATGATAGCGAATATTGCGGGCACCCTACACCCTGGTGCCATTCGCTATTACGATGAAGAAGGTATCGAGTTTCCTGATCACCTCCGCTAACGTTTACCCTCCTTTGGCCGGCCTTGCGCCGGCCGTGTCATTAAGGCACTGGCTATGCTGAATACGAACTCTCCGCGCCACCCGATTTGGGTGGCGTTGGGCGCTGTGACGGTGATCTTTCATATCGGATTGATCTTTTATGGGCTTACTCCTGCGTTAGTCAGTCGCCCAATTCATATGGCGTTGATCCTCCCTTGGATTCTTATTTTTGCGGCCTCCACTCCCTTTCAGCGTGCGAGTGGCGGGGTACTGACGCTGCTGGGGATTGCTGCATGTGGCTATATCGCGCTGAACGAGACGGCGCTGGCGAACCAATACGGCTTCATTTACGGCAATACCCAAATGATCACTGGCGTGTTTCTGATCTTCTTGGCGCTTGAAACGGCACGACGCGCTATTGGTTGGCCTCTTCCTTGCGTGGCGCTGTTAGCGTTGGCTTACGCGGTATTGGGTGAGCATATTCCTGGGCAGTTCGGCCATCCTGGCCTGCCCATGCAGAGTTTTGTAGGCACGCTCACCATCGCTGAAGGGGGGCTTTGGGGGAAACTGACCGGCGTCAGTGTTGGCGTAGTGGCGATTTTTGTAATTTTTGGCGCAGTACTGAACGCAGGCGAAGCTGGCCGCGGCTTTATGAATATGGCGAGTGCGTTTGCGGGCCGATTAACCGGCGGTGCTGCGAAGGTATCGGTGATCTCTTCTGCATTGATGGGCTCTATTTCGGGGTCTGCTTCTGCCAATGTTGCGTCAACGGGGGCTATTACGATTCCGACCATGCGTCGGCTTGGATATCCCAAGTCGCTAGCGGGCGCGGTCGAGGCAGTAGCTTCTTCAGGCGGGCAAATCATGCCGCCACTGATGGGGGCCGGTGCGTTTGTAATGGTGGAACTCACTGGGACGCCGTACACGCAAATCATGGCGGCGGCGACGCTCCCTGCCCTACTGTATTTTTTTACGGTCTGGGTAGGCATCAATGCCTATGCCACGCGTCACGATCTTCGCCCTATCTCCGCCAGTGAGCAGCCTGCCCGCAAAGAAGTGCTGATTACGTCGCTGTTCTTCGCGGTCCCTTTTGCCATTTTGCTGGAGCGTATCTTTGTAGGGGGTTATACCCCGCAGTATGCAGCGAGTATTGCGGTATTGGCGGGAGTGCTGCTGCTGTTTTTTGATGTTTCACTTACGTTTTCGCTGAGTCAGTTTTGGGGGCGCTTAGGCGAGGCAGTGGTTACCGCCGGCAAGCAAATTGCCATGATTGGGGCCATTATTATTTGTGCTTCATTGGTGATCGGCGTGCTTTCACTCACGGGGCTGGGCGTAAAAATCACCTCGGGCATTCTTTCGTTATCGAGTGGGATGCTTTGGCCTGCGCTTTTATTAACGGCATTGGCTTGCCTAGTGTTAGGCATGGAAGTACCTACTACGGCAGCTTATGTGATTTGTGTGTCAGTCGCGGGGCCGGCGCTAACTGCTTTGGGATTGGAGCCTTTATTGGCACACCTGTTTGTTTTTTGGTTTGCGTTGCTCTCTACCATTACGCCCCCCGTCTGCGGTGGTGTGTTTATTGCCGCCGGCATGGTGGAAGAGAACTGGCTCAAAGTGGCGCTGAAAGCCATGGCGCTAGGTATTGGGCTGTATGTTATTCCGCTGGCGATGGTGGCTAATCCTGACATTATTCGGTTAGCCACCGCGCCTCTGAGTGCAGTAATCGATATGTTGAAGGTGGCGTTGGGGTTAACGGCGATCTCTTACGGCGTCATTGCTCGACGCGCTGTGTGGCTTAGGGGGCTGCTGATTATCGTAGGGTTGCTTGCCATCTTTGCGCTATAAGCTACAGGGTCAATGGCTATTGATTCGCTGAATATACCCTGCTGTCGGTGTGCGGCAGCGGGGCTCTGCCGAACACAACCCATGTGTCTAGTGCGGGTCCTAGTTCCTTGACGACACGTAGCTGCTGGGGGTTCTGGGCCTGTACCTCTAAAGCACAAATACCGGCGTCGTACTCTCCGTTCAACAGGCCTTGCGAGACGTTGACGATCGATGGTTTTTCGATGAGTGCTTCATACTGCGATAGGTCTGTGTAAAAGCGCGTAGCAGGCTGTAGTGCAAGCGTTTTGGGGGTATCGACACCTGCACGCGCAATAATGGCCAGAGGTTTGCTGCCAGCAATGAATGCGTCTACCGGGAAAGCGCGATGCATATAGCGGCCTACACAGTTCCCATGCTCCGGGTGGGCAGAACACTGCAACACATAGTCGACACTGTTGGCTAAAAGCGCTTCAAACGCATCTTCAAACGCGGTGTAAAGCATAATGTCGCCTTGTTGCTGCGCATGCCTAACGAGATAGCGGTTTGCTACCAGTTCGTGATTGCTACCTATGGGTCCTAGCGTTGCTATACGCACGTTATTTTCCTTATTTTTGTTACTTCTCTGTAATTTAGGTAGTGAGTATTCCCACTCCTTCCAGGCCTTCTTACAGTGTATCTCCGCCCCCCAATGGCCCTACTCCTTAAGTGCTCTGGCCATAATAAGATCTCCTGACTGTAAGCGGAATAGGCATGACAACAGCTAGTCACTTACGCTTTTTTGGATCCTGGATTCATAGAATAAGCGCAGCACTTTGGATCACAAGGTAGCGGCAGGAGGACCAGCTCCGGCACCCTCTCTGCCTTACCTACCAAAGTGAAGCAGAACATGGGATACCGACAACTAACCCAGGGCCAACGATACCCAGTTTTTGCCTATCTTGAGACCGGTATTAGCCAGCGCCAGATCGCTAAAAACGTTGGTGTTCACAGCAGAACCATTAGCCGCGAGATAAAGCGCAACGGGCGAGCCCGTGGCTATACTCACACAGGACAAACGGCAAGTGGTCAGCGACGACGTGCCGCCTAGAAAGTGACAAAGCGACTGCCCAGCCTGATTCGCTGGGTAACAGGCCAACTGATGGACGAATGGAGTCCTCAGCAAATCAGTGGTTTTATGGCCAATGCCAACGGGGCTTACTTGAGCCATCAGTGGATAATCTCCCGAAAAACCAAGGTCCTCAAAAGTAGGATTTTACGTAAGCTAAACGCAGGGGAGAATCGGGTGAAACTGCCTGACTCATATAAGCAAGCCTTCAAGATAGCCGGGGCGGTTCATTATGCTTGAAAAGCTTTCTGAACTAAGCCTCAATGATACCTATGAGATTGAGCTACGTTACTTCTTAAGAGATGTGATTTAGTGGTCGGAAGATGTCAAACTGGATATGCTCATCACTCGATCTATCAGCTATTTTTCAATCGTCTGAATAATAAATCAGGTGAGTCACGACGCAGCATGTCGATCTCGCTGAGATTGATCCAGCCCTTCGCACGCTGCAGTACCAGGGTACGTAGCTGGCTGGCCAGCGAATGGCGGAGGCGCAGCGGGTTACGTTGGTCGATTAGTTTGGCATCCACTGCGTCATGACCGATGAAATCCTCCAAGACCTGCCTCGTTCAGGTGTTCAACGGTCACTGATTCTGCTTGCCCATCCGCGCCCATGGTGAACTCAACCAGCGAAACCGAGCCCTCTGGTTGGTTCTCTGTCACCGGGAAGGCGACAAAGCGGTCTCCGTCCCAGTGGTTCAACCGCAGGCGCTGTGGTGCGGGGCCAACCTCGAGCACCAAGCCATCAGCGGTCTCACGTACCTTAGCTGCACCGAAATAGGCATTGTTATAGTCCCCAGTATAAGCGCCGGCAGACCGGGGCTCGGAGGGCTCAGCCTGAGGTGCTACGCCCACCATATCCCCGACCGGAGCAGAAAGCGGTGCGATGCGCGGCCCGTAGGCCGCTAGCCAATCACGCTGTTCCACACCAAACTCTGCGCGATCAAGAAAGCTGGCAGTCAATGCCTCGGGGAGGCCGGTGGGGCTGGCATTGGTCAGCACAATGACCCCAAGCCCTAGGTCCGGCAGCATCGAATAGGAGGTCGCCGCACCAAAAGCGAAGGCGCCAGAATGGCTCAGCACAACGCGCCCAGAGGGGCGCACGCCGACACCAAAGCCGTAGCCATAGGTGCCAGCCCTATCAGCCGCGTCACTGGGATGGCCGCTGATAGAATGCGGCGAAAGCGCGGGAACGAGAGCTTCCGGAGCAATCAGTTGCTGCCCTTCAAAACGTCCGCTGGAGAGCACCAGCTTCATCCATTTGGCCATATCTCGAGCGCTAGAGCTCACCCCGCCCGCTGGACTTTGCTCATCGGGCTGGCGCAGATCTGCCACTCTGAAGCCGTTGGCATCCGGTACATGGCTCGCCGCGCGATTATCGCGCGCCATAAAATCCGCGTGGCGCGAACTGGTTACTTCCATGCCGAGCGGACCATAGAGCGACTCTTCCGAGAGCGTGGCCCAGTCCTTTCCGGTCGCGGCGGCTACCGCTTCGGCCGCAGCGGTCAAGCCGAAGTTCGTATAGGCGTAATCAGCCCTGAACCGCCCCATGGGTAGCAGTGACAGTCGCTCTAGCACCGCGCGGCGGTCATAGCCCACATCTTCGAGATCATCACCGGCGTGATCCGGCAAGCCCGAGCGGTGCGCATAGAGATCGCCGATGGTGATATGATTGCTGACCCACGGATCGCCCAGGTCGAACCATGGTAAGTGGTTGCGAATCGGATCGTCCCAACTGACGATCCCATCAGTGACCTGCGCGGCCACCACTGTGGCTCCGACAGATTTGGACAACGAAGCGAGCAGAAAGACTGTATCCGCATCAACCTGCTCCTCCGTGCCCTCCGCCCGCAGCCCCCATCCGCGCATAAGCAGAGTCTCTTCCCCATGCACTACGGCAACAGCGAGGCCCGGTACGCCAGTTCGCTCCAGCATATCCTGCACTAGCTCATCAAGGGAGGAGACTGCTTCGTCGATCCGTGCCTGAGGCACCGGCAAAATGCTCGCTCGCGCAGGAGAGACCGACGAATCTGGCAAAGCGGTGGTCGGCATAGTCTCCGCATGGAGCGGGGTATTGAGTGCAATCAACGTTGTGGCAGCGCTTAAAACGCTCCAGGCCGACCTCAGAAGGGGGCGTGCGGCTTTCGGTCTGGTCATATTAGGGTCTCCTGTGGGATGGATGGCGCGACGGGTGAGGCGAACGCCCCCTACCGATTCAGAACGGCATTGCCAATTGGAAAATAAGCTTGCCCCCCTGGTCGTCCACTATGCTAGAACGGGTCCAAGGAAGCGCGCCGATAACCTGAAAATTTAGCCGCTCCAAGAACGCCCCACCAAGGCCCACCCCATAGGAGCCAAGATACATCTGCCCGGGCATATCGTTGGACCAGACCGAGCCATAATCTACAAAGGCTGAGGTTGAGAATATAGGTAAGAATGCTAGTCCAACATCAATATCGTGGCTCACCTGCGCCGAGACCGCCGCACCTTTATCGCCAGAGATAGTGCTGCTATCAAAGGCCCAGCCATAAGTCTCTCCGCCGACGCCGAACTGAACAGCGCCTGGCAGCAGCTGGTCAGCATATTGGCCGCGAGCCTGCAACGTCATTCTCGTTGTATCGCTAAAAGCCTGTGTATAGCCCAGCTCTGTAGTAAGAAAGCGAAAGTTGCCGGTCACCGTGCCTATATCGATATCCGAGGCCGTCCCGAAGTTCATTGCCCCTTCGAAGTTAATCTCTGATGTCTCAAAGCTATGGCTATATTGCAGTGAATTCGTCGCCCAACGGAATTGACTACGGGCGGCGGCCGAGCCAAAAACGTCTACGTCATCATTGCGTATCGTTAGCTCCGCCTGCCCCCAGAGCGATCGGTCCAACGTCCGCAGAAACGGATAGGACAGAAACGCCGAGCCCATGGCGGATGTCACATCGATGTCCGGTGCACCAGCTCCACCGTCGGGATGTTGGCGCAGGTAAACTAAGCTGTAGCCCGCGCTAAGTCCGTTTGACCCGATCGGATAGCTTTGCATCATTTGAACCAGTGACATCCGGCCTGGGTGTTGCGGTGTGATGACTCCGGTCAAATTGGTGGTCTCGAACTGGTTCAGGACATCGTTAAAGGTCACCACACCGGCCATTTGTAATGGGCCAACAGTGTCGGATCCCAGATTGTCGAGTCCGATCATTCCTGAGCTGCGATCTTGTCCGATCTCCAGGCGCAGCACCCCGCCGCCTGTCGCGCTTTCAGGGCGCACAAATGTGCCTTCAATTAACAGCCCGGCAAGATCGCTCATCAACAATAGCTCGCGCTCTGCCGCCTTTACTCGGATCGGGTGCATGTCCAGGATACGTTGCAGGTAGGGAGCTAGCCTGTCCTCGATGCCGGGGATATTACTGTTGATCTCGATGCGGTCGACATAGCCTTCAAATACCTGCAACCGGATCTGTCCATCCGAAAAATCCTGCACCGGCACTACTGTCTTGGAAAAGTAGCCCGCGGCAAGATAGGCCGCATCTACGGCGTCTGCCATGCGATAAAGATCAGCCAGCGTGATCTCGGCGCCGACGCGGCCCTGCCAGATCGGCGTCAACGCCGATAACGGCAACGTCCGCGCTCCATCAACGCTCACCGAGGTCAAACGAAAACGAATGTTTTTGGCGCTATCAAAGTCGGTCTTGTCGCGCTCGTCCTGCACGTCGATGGCGACACTCCCCACCTGTGCCGGCGGCTCATAGCGTTCCAGGATGACGGTCTGCCCCGATAGAATGCGGTTAACATCCGGCAAGCTCTGCGACATGGACGGCTCTGCGAAACAGACGCAAAGCAGTGCGAGAGCTACCAAGCGATAGGCTGAGGAACGGCTGGGAAGAAACTGCACTGTCAACGCGCTCACTCTGCCTGAACCATTGGTGTCATCGAAAACGGATGCCCGAGCGCAACGGATAACGCTTCAAAAACGCGACTCGCCGGAGAGCTGCACGCAAGATCGATAGGGTTGTCCGGTAGCACATCCTCATCTCCACAATCGCCCGAGGGGATGTCACTGTTGGCCTGAACGACTACCGTTGTGTCCGTCGTCGTATCGTAGAACACCGTCGTGTTGTAACCCGGCAGCTCGCCCGTATGGCCGATCCAACCGTCGACGCAGCCCATGGCGATGCCGTAGCCTGCCGGCTCGGGGAAGGACCGCAGACGCTCCTGCTGCGCCTCAGCGCCCAGAAGGCCCTTGCCTGTGCCGAGGGAGCGCCCATAAACCAGCAGGTCATCGAGGGTCGAAATCATTCCGCCTGCTGTCCATCCCCAGGACGGGTCCCAATGCGTCGCGTTCGAGGGCGCAGCCGGCGTTGCAGCATCGCCTTGCAGGGTAAAGCCCTGCGGATAAGGTTCCGGTATGAGATCCGCACTGTCAGGGCCGATGGTCTCTGTTAGGCCAAGCGGGTCTAGGATCATCGCAGTAAAAACAGTGTCTATATCCTGCCCGGTCACTTGTTCAATCACGAGGCCCAGCAGCACGGTATTGGTGTTCGAATAATCAAACTTCTCCCCCGGCGCAAAGATAGGCGAGCCAGGGAAGGCAAAATCAAGCAGGTCCTGTGGAGCGTAGTGCAAGCTAGGATCTGAGAAGAATAGCTCAAGGAAAGGATCCGCCTGAGTATAGCTCAGCAGGCCGCTGGTCATACTGGACAGGCGGCGCAGGGTGATAATGTCGCCGTTGGGAACACCGGACACATACTGGTCGATCGTATCGTCGAGCGATAGCTTGCCAGCCTCGGCCAGCTGCATCAGGACGGTGCCGGTGAAGGTCTTAGTGATCGATCCGATCCGTGTGTGCATGCCGACTTCCATCCTAGCACCAGTCTCGGGGTTTGCGACGCCCCAAGCACCACTCCATTGCCCCTCAGGGGTTACAACGCCCGCAATAACCCCGGGCGCAGCGGTCCCCTCTAACGCCTCGCGTGCGGCAGCGTCGAGGGCACTGGCCAGCGCCTCAGGCAGCGGCGTGTCGGGCAGCGTGATGGTCGCGCGAGCCGTCACTGCCGCTGGGTCGGCCACGCAAAGGTGCTGCGACTGATCCTGAGCCTGCGCAGTAAAGGGGGTCGCGAAGGCAAAAGCTACGGTGCAAAACGAGAGGTTGGGCCAGTGCCAGCGGGCCGTTCTATGATGGATCCGTATGGCTGTCATGTGCCTGCCCCTCATCTGTTGTGCGCTTTTTTGCTTGTATTTACTTAAAAGCGACGATAGCTCGTTTCTGATTGCGAACAAAGAAGTGTAAAGTTCAATTAAGGTGCAATATGGGTATAATTCGCGCTTTACTAAGCCATTTACTTAACTGCTGCCGCCATTCATGCGCAATGGTTTCCGGCACTAAGTCTTGAGGCCTCCTACGGCATGAGTTCGGAAGATATCGAGGTAAATCTCTGCGAAGGCATACTATTATGCGGTGAAGTGCAGGTGCGCCTACGTCCCAAGACTCTCTCCGTCCTGGTGGCACTGATAGAGCAGCAAGGCGAAGTGGTTAGTACGGCTGATTTGCGGCGCATGATATGGGGCAACAGCCCTGGTAATGAGGCCGGGCCTAAACAGTGCATCCGCGAATTGCGCCGAATGTTGGTCGACAACGCCAAAGACACCGGGCTAATTGAGACAGTGGGCCGCCGGGGCTACCGACTGACGCGTCCGATCCCGCTGATCGGCGATGCATATGAAGATCACGTGGCGGCGTCGACAGTGTGCTGCCTCGGAAGGGACAAGGAGCTGGAAGCCCTAAGTGAAAGGGCCGCCGCCGCTAGGCGTGGCCGACGAGCGATAGCTTTGATTTCTGGCGAAGCGGGTGCCGGCAAAACACGACTTCTGGAAGCATTTGAAGCTAGTTTACTCCAGCGCACGCCACTGTGGGTCGCCAGGGGTCAGGCCATCGCTCATCCTGGCGCACGCGAACCCTATGGGCTGCTGATAGATGTATTGACGCAACTCGCGGCTGGACCAGAGGGGGCCACGCTGGCGCGACTTTTGCCACTCATCGCTCCCTCTTGGTGTAAGCACCAGCGCCAGCGGCGCTTTGAGACAGAAGCGTTGGACCGCACTCGCCACAGCTCGATGCTGCGGGAATTCTCAGAGCTGATGGAACAGTTGACCCGTGGCCGCTCCGGAGTTCTCGTGTTAGAAGATCTGCACTGGGCAGACCCTAGTACGCTAGCCTGGCTAGCCGCTTGGGGGGTACAGCGCACATCGGCGCGATTACTGGTTCTGGGCAGCTATCGTGACGACGAACTAGACCGTGCAGGAACGCTTGCGACAACGCTGGGTCAGTTAAGTCGGCAGCCAGACTACAGGTTGATCACCCTTGACGGTCTAGATGAGTCGGCAGTGTCTGGGTATCTTGCAGAACGGTTCCAGGGAAACGCCTTCCCTCCCCATTTAGCACAGGCCCTTGCCCAACGAACCGAGGGCCATGCCATGCTCGTTGATGCAGCGGCAGACTTTTGGCAGGCGCAAGGTCTTGTGCGGCAGAGTGAAGTCGGCTGGAAGCTATCCTCCTCACCCAAGGCACTGGTCGCAGCCATCGCCCCAAGTGTCCGCATCCTGATCGAGACCGAACGCACTAGCCGCCTGCTGGCCGAGGAACGCAGCTTGCTTGAAGCCGCCAGCGTGGCGGGACCAACCTTTTCCGCTATTGACCTAGCTGACGACCGCGACGGGGTGGAAGCGGCGGAGCGGCAGCTGGAACATCTCGCGCGGAACCGACGATTCATCACCCATGCAGGCCTCAGCCAACGACCCGATGGAACGGTGGCCACACGTTATGCCTTCAGGCATGCGCTACATCAAGAAGCACTCTACGATGGGTTGCCGGCGGCGAACAGGCAAGGCATGCACCGAAGGGTCGGTCTCCGACTGGAGATTAGTCACGGTCACGCAGCGGGCGAGATCGCCTCCGTACTGGCCGATCACTTTGAACGCGGCGCCGACTGGCCGCGCGCCGCACACTATCGCGTGCAGTCAGGGCGGCGTGCACAGGCTCGCGGCGCCTCCATAGATGCCGTAGAGCAGTTCCGCCGTGCACGGGATCTTCTGACTCGAGGCAGCGGGATCGGTACGACGAAGCCTGAGGTCGATCGCGCGACCGAACTCGATGCCCTGCTCGGACTCGGGGCGGCACTCATCGTCTCGGATGGGTTTACTGCAGATGAGCTCCGGGAGGTCTACCGCCGCGCGGGGCAGCTAGCTGCCGAGGTCGGCGATCCCGCCACAACGATCCCGATTCTTGCAGGTCTTTGGAACGATCACCTGACGCGAGCTGAACTAACCCGTGCCGAAGATCTCGCGCTAGGGCTGCAAACACTGGCGGTTCAGGCACCGGCTCATATGGCGATGGTAGCCCATAATGCCGTCGGACAGACCCGGTTTTTTACCGGTGCCCTACAGGCTTGTATCCCGGAAATCGCCGCCGTGCTGGAGATCGCGCCGCGACATGCTGGGCAGGACGGTAATGGACTTTTCGGTGAGGACCCCGAGGTTGTGTGTCGCCAGTACGCGGCCTGTGTGGCCGAATTAAACGGCACCTCGGCAGAGGCAGAGCGGCACCTCGCCGCTGGCAGTGAACGTGCCGACCGATTGGGAGCTGCCTTCGGGCGCGCCCAGATGCTGTGGTGTGGCGCGGTCTGCGCACGTTTACGTAGCGATATTGAGCTAACCCGGGACCGGGCTGAAGCGTTAGTCGCTCTGTGCAGAACTGAAGCGGTGCCCGTTTGGGGCGACGCAGGCGAGATGCTAGCCGGCTGGGCGCAGGCCATGTCTGGCGACACAACCGGGGCATCGCGGATTGAGCAGGGTCTCTCGGCCTTCAATGCAATGGGCGTCAAGATCACGCTCCCCTTCTGCCACGGACTCGTCGCAGAGGTTGCGGGGAGCATGGGCCATCCAGTCGCAGGAATGAACGCATTACGTCAGGCTTTCGCGATAGTCCGGGCGAGCGGCGAGCGCTGGTACCTACCCGAGCTTCATCGACTGCGAGCCAGTCTGGCTCAAAAGACAGGCCGCTCCGACATCGCCCTCCGCGCACACGCTCATGCAGAACTCTTGGCGCGGGCACAGGGAAGAGTTGAGTTGGCCACGTGAGAACGAGAGAAGCCGTGCCGACGACATATCTCCTTGTTAAGCAATTGCGCTTCGGTTTCAATCAAGAAGCCAGTGATCTGTTATTTATCACTTGATAGCCTGGATTCATAGAATAACCGCAGCACTTTGGATCACACAGTAGAGGAAGGAGGGCCAGCGCCGGTACCCTCTCGAC